>JAUWHC010000280.1 GCA_030606095.1 Promethearchaeota archaeon
ATTCATCCTTAACATAGGGCAATTTTGTAAGTGGTCACCATAGAAATATTCGTAAAACTCTTGAAGCATGGCGCCACTCCTCTCGTCAATCTCACCTATTACGATCCTATCTGGGCGAAGCGTATCTTCAATCGAACGACCCTCCGCTAAAAATTCGGGTTGCATGCATAAGCCAAAATCTTTTCCTGGAACCTTTCCAGATACTTCAGTAATTATTTTTCCTACCAGATTCCTCGTAGTACCGGGAACTACGGTAGATCTTACAACAACTAAATGATATTTATCCTTTTGCTTTAGAGCTTCTCCTATTTCCCTAGCTGTACTCTCAATATAGCCTAAGTCTATGCTTTTATCTTCTCGCATGGGAGTACCTTGAGTAATCATAGAAATATCCGTCTCGAGTACCGCTTTTACGGGATCCAGCAGGCACTGTAATAGTTCTGGTTTGTTGGCTTTAATATCGTCCATTATTTCTTGCAAATCCGCTTCGTAAAAGGGTGCTTTTCCTTCGTTAATCATTTTAGCTTTCTTTTCATTATGAGTGGATGCTAAAACCTGTATGTCTCTCCCAGCGAAACACGCAGCACTACATAAACCGATAAATCCAGTCCCTAAAATCGAAACTTTATGTTTATACATTATTGTTACTCATAAAATTAATTTCTTTTAGTTATCAATTTTGGATATTGTTAAAACTTTTTGTAATTGTACAAATAAATTTATAATATAATGAAATGTATTAAATTTATGATCTTATCCAATGAAAGTTGGAAGTATGGGAATTCTTTGGGTAGAATTCAAAATTCATAAATAAAATATTAACAAAAAATAAGGTAAATGATAAAATGAACGATTTAAGAAAAAAATTGGAAATTCCAGACGATGCATTAAAGGTAATAAACGATTTCTTATTGGATGAAAAAAATCCACTGATAAATGATCTTTTAGATATAGTAGATAAATATGGCGGAATAGAAGAGATTAATAGAAAGGCAGAAGAAGCAAGTAGAGTAGAAAACATAATCGAAAAGTTAAAGAAGAAGAAACCAGAATATGTTAAGGATATTGAGTGGTTGATTTCTCAACGCGACAATAATTCTTTTATTAGCATAGCAGATTATAGAAAAAAGATTTTAGGCGATAAAGCGTCTGAAATGACTTTCAACGAAGACTTTGCTATAACATTAGAACTTTCTGCGTGTAACTTCTTTCCTTTCTTGATGGATATGGTAAGGGACGCCGTTGAAAATCAGAAGTTAGTGCCAGGCAGAATAATTCGCGTAAGATATATGAAAGAACAGGAAGAAGACGGGGATTTACTAGCTATGGCAGCGGCAATGCAAATTATTGGTTCGACCTGGGTTGAAACTCTTGATACTAAGGGAACTCTCCCTGGTCCAGATGGTATGCCTGTAAATGTACATCTTGGTGGTCCTGAAACTATTACTGGCTATTTTGGAGGCGTTGGAATGCCAAACCAGTTTCCACTAAAATGGTTTGACGAATATCTTTATTATTATACTAACTACGGAATTAAACAAGTTCTTAATGTGAATCTTGGTACCGTTTTATTAGGCTATATCATCCATAAACTTGGTATTAATAATGAATTTAAAATTTCAGTCTATTTGGGAAACGACAATCCTTACGCTTGTCTTTGGACTTTAATGACTGCCAAATTGTTTGCCCGTGAAGATGGAACTAGTCCCTTGATTGGCTTTAACCTTGCCAATTCTGTTAATAATGAAACTATAGAAGTAACTGCCTACATAAGAAAAGAATTTGGCTTTGAAGACGTAGTACGAATAGAACATCATATAACTGAAACTTATAAAAGTATTGTAAGACAACCTTACGACCGTCGAGACGAACTAATGGAATTAGCAAAAAAAGTAAAAAATGTAAGTGCAAAGCATGAAGGAGCAAATGTGGAAGTTGATGAAAAACGAGAACATCCTACAGATATCCTCGAATATTTCATGACTAAGGAAGAAATTAAAAGTGCTGGAATATGGGAAGCATTACGTACTAATCTTCTTGATCGACATGATGCTATTAATACAACAGCTAAAGCTCTAACTGAAAGAGGGCTAACTTTCATAGCTGCTAGAAATTTACATCATCGAGAATAAAAAATGGAGGTAACATTAAATGGGAAAATTTGATTTTAGACCAACAGGAGTTATACCAGCATTGGTAACTCCTTTTAACAAAGAAGATGAATCAATTAACGAAGAAAACCTTAGAAATCTAGTAAACCATCTTATAGATCAAGGAGTTACGGGGCTTGTTCCAGTAGGAACAACTGGAGAGTTTTGTAATATGACATTTGAAGAACGTTTAAAAGTTATAGAAATCGTTGTTGACGAGACAAATGGGAGAGTTCCTGTGATTGCTGGAACGGGAGAAACAGGAACAAGGTTAGTAATTGATGCTACCAAAGCAGCTACAGACATCGGAGCAGACGCGGCCATAATTGTAACGCCCTATTATCTCAAACCTAAGGCAAAAGGGTTGTACGACCATTATTTTACTATAGCAGAAAAAACCGATATACCCTTAGTGTTGTATAATATTCCCGTCTGTACGGGGGTAGAATTGCCTTGGACAGTTGTAGAAGATCTAGTTGATATTGATAATTTCGTTGCGATAAAGGATTCTAGCGGTGACTACAAATACTTCTCTGCGTTATTAGAGAAAGTAAGCGATAAAATCTCCGTTCTAATAGGGTGGGACGAAAATGTATTAGGTGCTTTAGCTGGTGGCGCTGCGGGTTGCATACTCGGTTCTGCTAATGTTATTCCTAAGGTATGGCTCGAAATGTACGACCATGTAAAAAATAATCGGTTAATTGAAGCACAAACTCTACAAAAGAAAGTGCAAAAGCTAGCTCGAATGCTAATCAACTCTGGAGCTCTAGGAGCCAAAGAGTGCTTGAATTTGATGGGCGTTCCAGTAGGCACAACTAGACGCCCGATCATTTTAGGAGACGCTCTTTCCTACGAACTCCAAGACGAATTTAGAGTTGAACTTGAAAAGTTAGGATATATCGAGAAGAAGGAAGTTAAGTTCGAGATCGACGATAAAGAACTAACGAGTCGTTTTTACGCAGTGGGTGTTACTCCTGAAAAAATCTCTGATTTCAGCTTAAAAGTTGGAGAATCGCTCGTTGGCAGTAGAGCAGAGTTAGCACATATTGATCTTTTAATAGGAAATAAAAAGGGCCCCGTAGGTGACGCTTTCGCTCGTGCTTTAACTCATCCAGCGAAAGGGCGTGAAGGATTACAGGTAATTCTCGAACCAAACATGCAAGTTAAACCTGCGACTGTTATGATCCCTACGGTTAAAATCACTTCGCTTCGCCACGCAAGTTTAACTTATGGACCTGCTCAAGCAGCAGTAGCAAAAGCGGTAATGAAATGCGTAGAGGATGGAATTATTCCTAAAGAAGCTGCAGAGGATATCTTAATAATTGTAAATGTATTTGTACATCCTAGCGCGAGCGCTCGAAAACGTGTATTTATTAATAACTATAAAGCTACAAGAAACGCCATTCGAAAGGCAATAGAAGGGTTACCAACGGTAGATGACGGTATTCAAAACGCTGAAAATGCGCGTCATCCCTTCAGGAACGATCCGTAATTAGAATCTTAAAAATAAATAATTTATTTTTTTATATATCTTTTCCTTTTTGTAGAATTAAAGATTGGAGATACCAAGCTTTAAATTGTGAGAAATCAAATTAGTAAAGAAATTTATTTAATCTAAATGTATTAAGATTAATTAAAATTAAAGAGAATTTAGAATTTACATGATTGATAGAAAATTCATTGGCTACGAATTTACACTAAATGAAATGGTTATTACTCGCTGGCGAATCTCTCAATTTGCTAATGCGATAAGAGATTCAAACCCAATTTATTACGATGTCATTGAAGCCAAAAATCAAGGTTTTAAAGACATACCTGTCCCTACTATTTTTTACACGAGAATGACCTTCTCAGATAATAACTTTTTTTCAACTTTGGGGATAGATTTTAGAAAATTATTAGATGGTGGCAGAGAAATTAAGTATTACTCTCAAGGTTGTGCCGGAGATACCATTATATATCAAACCAAAGTCGAAAATATAGTTGAAAAGGAAGGGAAAAGAGGTAAGATGGATTTAATTACAGCGGTCACAAGTGGAAAAAACAAGGATACTGGAGAAAAAGTTTTTGATTTAATCATTTCATTAATCGTGTTCCATTAAATTAAAAAGGTGATTTGAAAATTGTCTAAAGAAGAATTGTTTTTTGAAGATATTTTAACGGGAATGGAATTACCTACGTCAAAAAGGGGACCAATTGTTCGACAACAATTAATAGATTACGCATCAGCATCTGGAGATTATAATAAAATTCATTACGACGAGGGGTTTGCGAAAA
>JAUWHC010000217.1 GCA_030606095.1 Promethearchaeota archaeon
AGCAAAACAGATTATGCTTCTTGGAAATGAGA
This sequence comes from Promethearchaeota archaeon, assembly GCA_030606095.1. Lineage (GTDB taxonomy): Archaea > Asgardarchaeota > Lokiarchaeia > Sigyniarchaeales > SOKP01 > SOKP01. The sequence continues at coordinate 33 of JAUWHC010000217.1, forward strand.
TCTCTGCTGAAGAGGCTCTAAATATTGGCTTAGTAAATCAAGTTTGTAAACCAGAAGGCCTAAATCGTATTCTAAAAAAAACTGCGAACATGATAGTTTCAAGAGGCCATCTTGCTCTGAAGTATACAAAGAAGTTTATAAATGAAAACCAAGATTTAAGTATTGAATCCGTTTTAGCACGCGAATCAATAGCAATGATTACAACAGGGCAGTCTGAAGAACTTAAAAAAAGACTTGAAAAATTTATAAAGAAAGAGTAAAGAATTGTTATGATTGTAATTATTGATTAAAAATCTCTGAAAAAATCAGTTATTTTAATTAAATTATTGTTATTCATATCCATAATTAACCTCACAATAATTCCTTTTACGAGGAGCGTATCTTTTGATTTATTATTTTTATAACAATCCATCGCAAGAGTTATAGAGGTGTTTCCTACTTTTATAACTCGACTGTGAATAAGAATTTTATCTCCGAAAGTAGCCGATTTTAAATATTCAATTTCAACCTTTCTAACTGGAAAAACGATCCCTTGTTTGTGTAACGCGCCACAATCTTTATTAAGCTTTTGTACAAAACTTATGAAGCCATCGTCAAAATAATTAAGATATTTGTTAGAATGGACAACTTGCATCAAATCAGTATCGTCGACTCTAACTTCAATTTCTTTAAAATCTTCAATTCCAAGAAGTTTGTCTATTACTTCCTTATCTTTCTCGTTAACATCCTTCATAATTACTTCATAAACTACTAACTTAATAATTTAATTATTTTTAAAAATAATTTAATAGAAAAAAAAAACTAGAAGAAAGTATTTATTTCTCTAATTTTTTTCCTTTCATAGCTTTTCGAAATTTTTCAAGTTGTTTTCTAGGAGTAACAGTTGGTCTTTCGTATCTTTTCAATTTGGACTTAATTCCAAAAAGGTACTTAGAAATATTTTTCAGTTTCTCAAGATCGTAGCGCATCATCATAGTTATAGTTTCCATTGACGGCGATCCTCCACCATGTAAGCCCGCTACTTGTAATAGACCAGCAATTTCTGAAACCGCGAAAGCTTCAATTCCTCTAAAACAGCGTAAAACATTTTCTGGTTTAACTCTTGGATTTCTCTTCATATATTTCATAGCAAGTTCGCCAACATCTTCAGAGAAGAACGATCCTTCGTAAGGTAGTGTTGCAATAAGACCACCAGAAATGTCTGCTAATACTTTATACTCTTCATAAATCATTTCTCCTGCAAGTCTCCTTCCAGCATTGGTTAAAATCTCGTCTGGAACTTGTGTTCCAGAAGGAGCTTTTTCAGAGTGTTTTGCACTAGATTCACCAGCAGCAAAAACGAGTTCCGCAGTACCTATAAGGTGAGAAAGTTTGTCTTGAACATGAGAAGTTTTTTCAATGCCATTATATTCTGCAACTAATGCTGCAGCACTCGCGATAACTTCTGTTATGGCAGGTTTACAGCCCGTATAACTATGGCGGTGATAGTGAGCAAACATAAGTGCTAGAAAGCCAGCATATGCAGTTTGCCTAGGATCTCCATTACCATTTAAAAAAATCCTATCGTTGGGAACAAAAACATCGTCAAAGATAATAAAAGTCTCAGCGTCTCCAAATTTCCCAGCAGGAAATTCCATGTGTTCACTTTTTCTAAAACTAGCAGGTCTCGTTAATAGTTTAACTCCATCCCAATCTGTAGGTAAGGCAAATGCTACTGAGTAATCTTTATCTTCTGGACCCATGTACCTACAGGGGACTACAATCATTTCATCTGCGTATGGTGTGTTAGTAATGCTAATTTTACACCCTCTAACAACAATTCCATCTTCTCTCGTTTCAATAACCCTTAAATATTGATCTGGGTCTTCTTGTTCGTGAGGTCTCTTCAAGCGATCTCCTTTAGCATCCGTTTGTGCACAGCTCGCTACTAAATCATTTTCTTGAAAATATCGTAGATATTTTTTAAACCTTTCGTAGTGATCGGTTCCAAGCGCTTGGTCTAACTCGTATGTAATTACAGAAAGAGCGTTTAAAGCATCAATACCCATACACCTTTGAATGCACCCCCCTACTCGATGACATAATAATCGCGTCATTAACTGCTTTTTTAAAAGATCATCTTCGCTCTGATGGATATGGCAAAACCGGTTAATCTTCTTTCCAGTTAAATGAGAGGTAACTACACATAAATCTTCAAATTCCTCGCTATGAGCACAGTCATAGGTAACTTTTATGATATTTTGACCGCCCTGCAATCGAGGGTCATCCCTACCTACTAATTCGTTACCAATGTAAATATTTGGCTTCATTTTATATAATCGGGCTAAATAATCTTCAAATGTTTTCAATTTTATTTCCTCTTCATAATGTATTTTTTAAATTGTAAATTACACTAATTAATAAATAGATTGCTCTTGTTTTTTAAAGGTTTCTCTATAGATTCCTTGTTATTTATTATATAAATCATCAAAAAACTACTAAATTTTTTATTCAGAATTTCTTATACATTATTAATTTTAGAGGTATAATTTGAAGAATTTATCATGAATGGTAAACCAAAAGGGATTACTGCCCCACCAAGCCAGGATGAGCTTTCCAGTCGATTAGAGAAAGTAAGAACTATGATGTTAGAAGAGAATTTGGATTATTATGTGTCATTTGATCCAATTAATATATATTATTTAACTAACTTTGCAAACAATGTGCACGAGCGTCCATTCATTCTAATTATTGAAAGAGAGGGACTTCCTAAAATGGTGGTTCCACTCTTAGAAAAGAATCATGTAGAGTCGAGAGCTCTTTGTGATCTTGAATTTCATAGTTATTTCGAATTTCCAGCCCCCGAAGGAGAAAATTGGTACGATTTATATCAAACGCTTATTAAAAAGGATAAAAAAGTAGGAATTGAGGCTGCAATGCCATCTGGGATTGCTGAAAAAACTCCTGGAAAGAAAATAATTACAGACATTATCGATGAGGTGCGAATTGTAAAAACAGATTACGAAATCGGAAGGTCTGTCCATGCTTGTAAAATCATTAATAGAGGACATAAAGAATTGCTTAAAATTTGCCGTCCTGGAGTGCCAGAATTTGCTTTATATCAGAAAGTCACAGGATTCATGACTTCGAAGATTATCACAGATATACCAGGTGCAAATTTCATCGTCTGTAGAACGGTTGGAGCAGTTTGGCCACCCTCTTTTTCTCACGACCCGCATATAATTCCCAAACTTTTTGCTGAAATGGAAGAAGGAGGTCCACACGTTTCCATAGTATACGCTCAAGTAGATGGTTATGGGGTTGAAATAGAAAGAACCTTCTTTTTAGAACATGTCCCAGAAAAGGCTAAGAAACCTTTCGAAGCAATGTTCCAGGCCAGAGCGCTTGCGTATAGCCTTTTAAAACCAGGAACAAATATGGGTGAAATTGATAATAAAGTAAGAAAGTTTATAGCTGAAAAAGGATATGGCGATTACATAATTCACCGCACTGGACATGGGCTTGGAATCACTGGACACGAGGCTCCGTATTTAGCTGAGGGATATGATAGACTTCTCGAACCAAATATGTTAATAAGCGTTGAGCCAGGTATTTACATTCCAGGACTTGGAGGTTTTCGTCATTCTGACTCTATCTTAATAACCGATGATGGTTATGTTAAATTAACGAAAGCTCCAGAAAAACTTGACGACCTTATAATTTCATAATAAAAGTGATTTATAAAAAGTTAAATTTCTTTTTTTATTTGTTCTATAGGTTTTCTTAGAGTCGGTTTCGGAATGTTTCCTTTAATATATCCAAAAGGTAATATTGTTAAAAGAAAATCTTCTTTCCCTAGACTAAGTAATTCTTTAGCTTTTTCCCTATCCATTGAACCAATCCAACAAGTCCCTATTCCTAAAGACCAAGCCATCAACATCATATTCATTGAAACTAATGTTGTGTCTTGAACATACCAATTCGGATTTTCTTTAATTTTTCCAACTATAGCTATAGCGACAGGTGCTCTTTTCATAAACTTACTATAAATAGCTAATTCTGAAATTTCCTTTAAAAATTCTTTATTTTTGATGATAATAAACTCCCAGGGTTGTTTATTAGAAGCACTTGGAGTCCATCTTCCTGCCTCTAAAATCATTTCAAGATCCTTATCAGCAATCATTTTATCGAGAAAGTTTCTGATGCTCCTTCTACTTTTTAAAAATTTTAAAAATTCTTCGGGATTAATCATTCAATATTTCAACATCTAATATTAATTCTAATTAAAACTACAAAATCTAAATATCATTTAAATATAATCTTAATGAAATATTAATTCTTTAAATGATTGGTTAAAAAATTATTAGGAAGAATTATTCTTTCTTGCTATTGAAATAATCTGAATCAAGATTGGGAAATATCTTTTTTTTTCTTCCTTCACTTTTGGTATGAACTAAATTAAGATCTATTAGCTTTTTAACGTGATATTGAATAGTTTTGTGGTCAACCTTAAATCTTTTTGTTATAATGCTATTCCATAAACCCGGTTCTTTTTCGATCAATTGTAAGATTTTTAACGTCAATTTGCTCTTACTTAATTGAAGATTAAGGTTTGAGATGGGATTTTTCTGGTAATACGGAAAATACGCTATAAAATTTCCAAGACGCCTTTTCCCAATAACTTTATAGGTTTCTAAAATATCGAGGTGCCACACGAGATTACCGGCAGCTATTTCGATTTTTCTTAATAACTCGTTGAAATGAATACCAGGTTCGTTTAGGATTAAATTGATGATTTTATTCCTATTCTCATTCTCTAAGACGTCTTTTAAGCTTAGCCGATGAGCGCCTTTCTCAATTGGAATTGTTCTATTTTTTAAGTATTGGAAATAATCTTTTTTTGAAATTAAAATAGCAAGCGATGCTATCCCAATAGCACCAACTATCAAAATAATTACCAAAATCCAATTATCAAACCCCTCTATAACCTCTAAAAACGTAATGTAATATTCAGTGTCTGCTTGTAAGTTAATAAGAGACCCCTCTAAATAATATTCAGAACTGGACTCATTTATTTGTTCAATTGTACTGATAACATCCCATGTTTCTTGCGAAGGATCGTATAAAGCTAAAGAATAACCATTACTTGGATTAAAACCGTATTGAGATCTTTTAAGACTTCTAATAGTCATATTTTCTATCGTTGTGTTAGTATTTATTTGAAAGATGCAATCATACCTGTACTGAAATTGAGCATCTCCTTTTTTTGGTCCTTGAGGCGGTCTAACCATCCCAAAACTTTGCATAGTTACTTTAGAGGTGATATTTAACGAAATCGGATTACTATTATTAATAAGAAAGAAAATTTGACGATTTTCAATTTTATTTTCATATTGGATATTTAAGTCAATAAAAGAATCTGTCGAGATTTCAAAAATTATATTTTTAGA
>JAUWHC010000082.1 GCA_030606095.1 Promethearchaeota archaeon
ATAAAAAAAAATTAATTATGGAGGATATCTCAATTCATAGATACTTTTCCCACCATTCAAAGGTCCTTTAATGTACGGTTCAATTTCCTTTGGATCTCGTTGCGTAATTTCTTCAATCGGGGGTAATTTTCCTGGTGGAAAAGTCTTCAAGATATCAACGACTAATTTCTCTAAGTAATCTAAAAAAGCCTCCATACCAGGTTCGCCTTTCTCGAAAGTTCCTTTACTTGGGTATCCCACATTCCCTTCAGGATATGCAGTTACCTCTATTGGACCGAACCCCACTTGGCCATACCATTTAATTGGTTTCTGATAAATGTTTCCTGCTTTATCGACATGTCCTTCAGGCATCCATCCAGTTGGCTTGTTATCCGTCGCATTCTCTAGTTTAATCATTTCGGGAAAAAGAGTCATAGAAAAAGAAGTTTCAGCTTCATCAGCGTGAATAAAAGGAGTATCAAACGGTCCACCATGCTCTTTATCCATACAATGTTTTGGAATAGCATGGTACCAATTAACATTACAGAGTACTGCTGGAAGTTGATAATTTTTTGCCCATTCATGAATAGCAGACGGTATAACATATTCTTGTCCATGACCATTTAATAAGATTTGCTTTCTGAAACCCAAATTCCATAATCCCGTAATTACAGCACGTATCATTCCTTTAAAATATATTTCAGGAACAATAATTGACCCAGGCATTCCTAAATGATGGTAAGGGTGACTACCATACCAAATAGGTTGAGCTACAGTACATCCCGTTTTCTGTGCCACTAGCTCTGCCATTCTAGTTACAAGAAATGTATCCTCGCCTATACATGCTGCGCCTCCGTGGTTTTCCGTTGATCCTAATGGAATAATAATTACATCATTTACTTTTAATCTTTCCTCGATTTCTTTGATTGACATTGTTTGTAGATATATTCCATCTGGTGAATCCATGTGGCCTCTACATAAATTTTCTGCGGGAGGAGGAAGATTCCATTTTTTTTCCATTTTTTATTTTCACCTAAAAATTATTTTTATATTAATAATATTAGTCATTCACATCTGATAAATATTTTAATAATAACAGACATTTAGATAAATATATGTTGCTTAGTATAGTTGCCGGATTAAACGAATCTAAAAGCAACAAAGAGGGCGTAGTTAAAAGATTTTCGTCGTTATGCCAATTATTAGCGCCTTTAAATTATGATGGAATAGAATTAAGCCTTCTTGAGCCTGAAAAAGTCGATGTTGATAAAATTGTGGAAATTGTGGAATCTTACGAATTAAAGATCTCTGCTCTTGGCACAGGAAGCACATATTTACGTTATGGTTATTCTTTTGGAGATACTGAAAAGTCTAATCGGGAAAAAGCGATAGAAAGAATTAAAAAATACATTAATTTTGCTCGAGAAACGCGGTCTAAAGTCGTAATAGGGTTAATAAGAGGTCGTTTTAAACACAATAGTAATCCAGAAAAAGAAAAATTGAACATTGTAACCTCCTTAAAAGAATGTTGTAAGTTAGCTGAAGAAAATAACGTAATGCTCGTGTTTGAGCCTATTAATCGTTTTGAAGTAGATTCCTATAATACAATTTCTCAATCATTAGAATTAATTGAAGAAATTGGATCAGAACACTTAAAGTTGTTAGTTGATTCATTTCATACGCATTTAGAAGAAGATCCTATCTATGTTTGGGAGAATTTAAAAGAAGTGACCCGTCATGTCGGACATGTACACTTAGCAGATACAACTCGAAGAGCTCCTGGTTCAGGTCATTTTGATTTTAAAACATTTTTAAATATTTTTAAAAACGCAGGGTATAGCGAATTTGTTTCAATTGAAACAATTATGAAGCCTTCTTTTGAAGAAGTAGCGAAAAGCTCTTCAGAATATTTAAGATCAATTTTATAATATAACAATACTATATTTTATATCATTAGTAAAGTTTTATCTAAGAGAAATCAAATATGGAGTAATTAAAATGAGAATACTTCAAATTCATAGTGATGGATTTTCTTACGAATTAAAACGAAAAGCAATAAATTATGCAGAATCGCCCAAAAATAAGTCTTATTTAACTGAGGAATCTTGTTTAATCAATTTCATTGCTGCTGAAAGCTTAGACGAAATTGATCTTCAAAAAGGTTCTAGAATTGGTATTGATATGATTATTAAAGCTTCGGAAGAGATAAAAGAAAAGAAAATAATAATTTATCCTTGGGTACATCTTACTGAGAGTCCGGCAAAACCAAGTTTTGCTTTAAATCTCCTCATTAATATTGAAAAGGAGTTATTAGAGAGAAATTATGATGTCTTACGTGTTCCATTTGGATGGTATAAATCTTTTACTTTGAATTGTAAAGGGCATCCACTCGCTGAAAGGTTGAAAGTAATAGATCTTTCAAAAGAAATTATAAAAAAAAGTGAAATCACTAAAGGAGAAGATCTCACTGCTATTCAAGCTGAGGAAGAAACTAGTTCTAATTTCTACATTCTTGAACCAGATGGTAATCTTACTGAAGTAAGGAATTATGATTTTACTGGATTTGAAGAACTACGGCTATATGTAAAATATGAGACGGCAAAAGATCGTACGGTACATGAACCCCCAGCACACATCGATCTCATGAAGAATTTAGAACTCGTTGATTATGAACCAGGGTCTGATGCGGGCAATTTTCGGTGGCCTCCGAGAGGATTGACATTAAAACGAGCTGTAGAGGAAAGGGTGATTGCTGAGATGTTAGATTATGGAGCTCATGTTGTTCAAACACCACTCATGTATGATTATCAGCATCCCTCTTTGAAATCGTACCTTCAAAGATTTCCATCTCGCCAATATGTTATTCATTCTGGAGATCGGAAATATTTTGCTCGATTCTCTGCGTGTTTTGGTCAATTTCTAATGGCTTCGGAAAGCCAATTTTCTTACAGACAGCTACCTTTAAAATTATTTGAGATTGCGCCTTCATACAGAAGAGAACAAAGTGGAGAACTAGCAGGAATGCGTCGACCTCGAGCATTTACAATGCCAGATATTCATGAAATGGTCACTGATGAAACCATGGCTAAGAATGCAGTTCTTAATCAGTTGAAATTTGTTCAAAAATTGCTTGATGAATTGGAGATTGATTATGAAGTTTCTTTTCGATTACTAAGATCATTTTTCGATGAAAATCTTGGTTTCATAAAAGAAATTGTTGCGATTATCAATAAACCAGTAATGTTAGAAGTTTTTAAAGAACGCTATGCTTATTTCATATTCAAAGGTGAATGGAATGTTGTAGATGCTCAAGAAAAGGCTGCTTGCTTAAGTACAATCCAAATAGATGTTGAAAATGGAAAGAGATTTAACATTAAATATGTAGGCAATGATGGAAAGAAATATAATCCTTTAATACTTCACACATCTCCATCTGGTTCTATTGAACGAATTTTATACGGCGTTCTTGAACAGGCAAACAAAGATAAGAAACGCGGGAAAAAGCCCCATCTTCCTCTTTGGATGACCCCTGTACAAGTAAGATTAATTCCCATCGAACCTTCTTATCTCAAATTTTCTCAAGAAATTGCAACAAATCTCGACTCTAATGGAATTAGGAATGAGATTGATGATCGCAATATTACTTTAAATAAAAAAATACGATCAGCTGAGAAACTTTGGATTCCTTATATCTGTGTGATTGGTCAAAAAGAAAAGGAGAGCGGTATGCTCTCAATTAGACATCGTGAAAAAGAAGTTCAAATTGAAATGGAAATCAATGAATTGATCAACGAGATAATCGAAAGAACTTCCTTTGCTCCCAGACAAAGACTCATGCTTCCCAAGTTGATATCAAAACAAGTAATTTTTTCTCGAGAAGTCTAGTTTTGCTTATATAGTACTAAAATCTTGCAATTTTCCCAATCATTTTAAAGAAGATTTAGTTTCAGGTACACTTGTCAGAGTATTTAAAATTAATTTTGTAATCAAAGATTAATTAATAATTGCGGAGATTTTGCAATTTTTTCTATCAGTTTGCAAAAGTTTTATGTTTTCCGGGACTTCTTCAAGAGAAATTTCTTTTGTAGTCATTGGAGAAACATCCATACCAGCTGCCATCGAACTAATAACGTTGAAAAAAGTTCCGTGTCCTGAGTGCCCTTGAGCTCCTACAATTCTAGCCCTTTTGACTTGAAAAAACTCTCCACACACCGGCATTCTTTGTTCCGCTCTCGCAACGATTACGACGGTACTATTAACCGCCTTGCATTCCCAAATAGCATTTTGAATGTCATCAGTTACTACTTGTGGCAATCCTGTAGCTTCAAGATATAACGCGGCACCTTCATTGTCGGTATATTCTTTTACTTGTTCTACAAAACTTTCTTTAAGAGGATTAATAACGTAGTCGGCCCCCATTTTTTTAGCTAACGATGCTCGATGTTCTTCAGGTTCTGAAACAATACATAACCCCGCTCCCGCAGTTTTTAGGATTTTGGTAGCGGCTAATCCAATTGGTCCAGCTCCTAAGATTATAACATTTTCGCCCGGGCGAATACCTCCACCTCTTTCGATAACAGCATTATAAGCTACGGATGTTGGTTCAACTAAACTGCCCATTTTAAATATATCATCGTAATTTTTTTCTAACTTTTTTAAATTCCAACAAAGCTTAGCAGGGACAGCAATATACTCTGCAAACGCACCGTCTATAGAAAATCCAATTTCTTGTAGGCGTGCGCAATGATTTGGATATCCATCGCAGCAAGGTTTGCATTCACCACACCATACCATTTCTTCTACGGTTACAGGATCTCCTTTTTCATAAAGTTTCCCCGTCCTTTTACTTATCGCTTGAGATCCTACTTCAACAATTTCGCCTGCAAATTCATGTCCAAGAGTTACTGGAAATGCTGTTAAACCTGGATAATAAATGTACCCATTCTCGTAAGCTTGATTCATATGAACATCTGATCCGCAAATTCCACATCTCTTAACTTGAATTAAAACTTCATTAGGCTTAATCTGAGGTTTTTCTTTTTCTATAGCTTTTACAATAGGATCTCTCCAAACTTGAGAACCAAGATAAGTAAGCTTTCCATCAATATCCTTTGAACCAATTTTGAAATCTGGTTTAGGATCCCATTTTGCGCTTAATTCTATAGCTTTCATTTTGATTATTTACAACTATATATTATTGGTTAATTAATATTATCTAATTAGAAAATAAAATTTTACTAAACTAGTGTTTTTGTAAAAGAATATGAATTTATTATAAAAAAAAAGGAGAATTTTAAGTTATTTTTCTACATTTTTAAGAAAAAATGATAAAACTAAAGCAATAGTCAATAATATAGCTTCTAAAAGTAATGCTGGCAAATAATCTCCGCTTGGTAATGTAAAATCTGCTAATCCTAAAATAAAAATAATACCTCCAATTTGCCCTACCATCATCAATATCCCATTTGAACTTGCTTCTGGAACTGGTTTTGTAATATCTACAGCGTATTCTAATGTTACAGGAGCAGCACCAAGTAATCCAAAACCGAATAAAAAGCTAAAAAGCATTATTAGAGAAGGATCAGATACAAATGAAAAGACGAATAAGGATATCGTCGCAATTAAAATTGAAATAATTATTAAAATTACTTTCTTTTGATATTTATCAGATATAGCAGAAAAAATTATAGCACCAATTATTCCACCTAACAACATTATTCCGCCGACGATCCCCGCAAAAGTAGCATCAAATACAGGATTTTTTGGAGTCAGGATAACTTGAATATATGTAGTTACCATATTAAAAATCCCTAATCCTAAGAAAAATAAAATAACCAAAATCAGAAAAAACTTATCTGTTAATAATTTCTTCACTCCTTCAAACATTAGAACTTTTTCACTAGAAGGGTTTCTTGAGGGGGGTGTAGGTGGTCTACTTTTTACAAAGACAATAAAAAGAACCCCAATTACTAAACTTAAAATTCCATAAATGAGTAACATCGGGCTAAGATCGTTACCTACGATAAGAAATGGTGTTAGAAGCACTCCGAGCAATATTCCAATAAACATTGAAATCGTTCCAAACCCTGTTGCGCTTGTTCGCTCAGATTCAGGAAACCAATTACCAGATAATTTAGTTATACTATTCATAATAAATGGCTGACCGATTGCTATACCTATGCTAAATATTAGCATCATCATGTAATTTTGACCCGCAAAAAAACGTAAAAACCCAAAAATCGCAATCAATACCGCTCCTATACCAGACCCAATTTTAAAATCATATTTATCAATTAGCCATGACGCTAAAAAATTATCTGGAATGTAAACAATCATAAAAATAGCTGATAATAGAAAAATGAATAACTCATCACTAACACCAAAAAAGACCATTGATTCATTTGTAACAGCAGCAAAAGTTATCCAAAGTATTTGTGTCATTATATTTGCTAACATAAACAATAATAAAACTACCCAACGATAACCATAGACTTGTATTTTTTCTTCACTCATAATTTCTCACATTTTTTAGTAAATTTTTAATGAATAAATTATCTATTCAAAATAGATTTCATTTAATTTAAATCTTTTATTATAAAATAATTTATTATTTATTAACTAAAAATAATAAGAATTAATTCTAAAAAAAATAGTTTAATAAGAAGGAGTCCCCCATGAATAAAATGCTTGCTGCTGTATTTCATAAAATAGGAAAGACGGGTGGTGAAATTAAATTAGAAGAAGTAAATATTCCTCAAATTACAAAAAGCGATCAAATTTTAATGGAAATAAAAGCTTGTGGAATCTGTGGCACAGATTTAAAGATAATCGAAGGAGGACACCCTTCTAATGATAATATAATTTTAGGACATGAGTTTGCGGGAATAATTAAAGAAGTGGGAAAGGATGTTAAAGATTTAAAAATTGGTGATAAAGTTGTCGTTGATCCAAATGAAAAATGTGGGTATTGTATCAATTGTAGGAGGGGTTTATCAAATCTCTGTGAATACATGGCTTTAGGAACTACATTTGGTATTTTTCAAAATGGCGGTTTCGCTAAATTTAGCGTTTTACCAAGAAGTACGATATTTAAACTACCAGATAATATAGATTTAAATGCGGCAGCCTTGGTAGAACCTCTTTCTTGTGCCGTTCACTGCCACAATATTGCAGATGTCAAAGAATCAGACAATGTTGTTATAATTGGAGCGGGTCCTATGGGTTTAATAATCGAATCTGTTGTAAGGAAACATCCAATAAAAAAATTAATTAGTATAGAAATAGATCAATGGCGTGGCCAGAAAGCGTTAGAACTTGGTGCTGATCATTTAATTAATCCTAATACACAAAATGTAAAAACTGAGATTATGAAAATAACTAACAATAAGGGGGCTGATGTCATCATTGATGCCGTGGGGATTGCAGATACTTTTGAAATAGCTACTAAAATATGGGCTCATGGTGCTCGATTGATTTGTTTTGGGCAAGACTCTCGTGCTGAAGCGATAATAAAACCAAACGACATTGTAAGATATCAGAGGAAAATTATGGGATCTTATATAGGCTATGCTGAAGACTTTTTAGACGCGATCGAGCTAATTTCAAACAAAATAATAGATGTTGACAAATTAATAACTACAACTATACCTTTAGACAAATTAATTTCAACGGGGTTTAATCTTATGAAAGAAAAAAAGTGCGTAAAAATTATTACAATACCTTAATCGTATCAAAAATTTTTAATTGAATAATAATTACTTAAAACAAAGATAGAAATATAACTCTAAATTTGTCTGAATAATTATGTCTTTTGATTTTTCCGCTCTCAAAGTACTCGTCAAGAAAATCTTTCCGCTTAAGAAATGTATTTATACAATAGATACTACTGGCGATGGAAAGGCAAACGCCCTCCTAATTAAGGCTTTGAACCTTATAATGCCAATTCTGGTTCCAAAAGAAATTGAACTCGGTGGATTTAGCACTAAAAATTTTGATATGAATAACTTCGAGTTATCAGATTATGGTAAAATGTATCTTGACGAAATTCCGATCAATGTCTCTAAGGAAGATTATGATGTAGAGAAACTTAAAAACCATTTCTCGCTTTATCATAAGGGAGAAAAATTCACAATTGACGATTTATTGAGCGGTAAGCTTGCTGGGAGAATGATAGCTTTAGGAGATACTATAGATATACTAATTAAAATTGATGATGACGGTTTAGAAAAATTTTCTGAAGGAAAACATACTTTCAAATTCAAGTCAGAAATAATTCCTACTCTTGAATTCAACTTTGAATTGAACGAGGATAACTTAAACCAAAAGTTCGATACTCAAGGTTCCTAAATGCTTTTTACTTAGTTCATTTTTCACCTCTTAGCCATCAAATTCTAATCTTCTAAAATTATATTGTAGTTTTTATGTGTAGTTTTAAAAAATATTGCGGGTGTTGAATAGCTATGGCAATTTTAGACCAAAACATTTATCCACAGATAAGCGAGTTAAATGAATACTTAAACTTTATTATTACGTGTCCCGTGTGCAAAGTTCATAAAGAATTAAAGTTCCCGAAATCCGTGGTCAATAAAGCAAGACAATTAACCACAATCTCTCTGCCTAAAGGATTAATTTGCGAGCATCACTTTCAAGCGTTTGTCGATAAAAATTTTGTGGTACGTGGATATCAAAAAGTAGACTTTGAATTTGATCCTAAAAAATCTCTGAAACCTAAAGCTGAAGTAAAGCTATTTAACGAAAATGACGATGGACTCTTTGAA
>JAUWHC010000400.1 GCA_030606095.1 Promethearchaeota archaeon
CACAAAGCAGTAAATACATTGTGGAGGAAGTTAATCAATATTGGACCAATTATAACTGATATAGGAGCCATAAGATTCACATCTATAGTTTTTTTTTAATTAAAATGTATAGTTAATTAAAATGGATAATTAAGTGATATAATTATTACTTTACCCGTAAAGTGAAACTCTTTTCTCCATTTAATTCTTCTAATCTAAAAAATAGTTTTAATTTTAAGTAAAAAATGGTATTATAATAACGATGACTACTATTAATGGGAAAAAGAAGTTAGAAAAAGAAAAGGAACGACTTAAAGAAAACTTATTCTTTCATTTAGATGAAGATCTAATTGAAACTGAGGATGATATAAACAGATTGAAAGAAATCTTGGAAAATGAAGAAATTAACAATAAAATTAAAGCTGCATTTAGATCAACGAATGAGTTCTATGAAAGACTTATAAAAAATAATTTTTCTATTTCATTAGAAGAAATAGCAAGAGAAAATAAGCCTTGATTAAACTATTATTAAAAATAATTGATGAATCTGACAAGATCGATAATTTCAATTGTGGAGACGATGATATCAATTATTTCCTAAAAAATTTGGCAATTCCAAATCAATATCGAAAACTTTCAATGTTATAGCAGGAGATCTACTAATTGATGCCTTCGAGAATGTATTAATAAATAGTACCATTTTGAAATAAAAAAAAAATTAAAAAAAATTAATTATTTAGTATTAGCTATTTCTCTGCCGAATTCTACGCATTTTTCCAAACTTTCATCATCAGGGTTCCACAAAGTGCGTAGACCGTCGTTAATTACAGAAAAACCGCTCTTTTCTAAATGTTCCTTAATAACTTTTATTGATTCTCCACTCCATCCATAACAGCCGAATGAAGCAGCTTTCTTGTTTTTAAAACGCATTTCTTTAATCATCTCCAAAATTTCGGCAACACCAGATAGAACTCCTCCACCAATAGTAGGTGATCCTACAAGAATAATCTTAGATTTAAAGATCTCTGTAATTAAGTCGTTTTTATCGGTTTTTGCTACATTATACAATTTAACATTAACTTGCTTATCAATTTCGCGAATTCCTTTTGTAATTGCTTCGGCCATTCTTTTTGTTCCATCCCACATTGTACCGTATAATATTGTAATCTGGTTTTCTTGATAATTATTAGCCCAAGTTAAATATTTTTCTACGATTTGAGTTGGATTGTCTCTCCAAATAACTCCATGACTTGTTGCAATAATATCAATAGGGATTTTAAGATCTAAAACTTCTTTTATTTTTTTATCAACCAACATACTGAAAGGTGCGAGAATATTAGCATAATATTTTAAGCACTCTGCATAAAGTTCATCTTGATCAACAAGATCGTTATACATAAATTCAGTGGCGTAATGTTGACCAAAAGCATCGTTGCTGAATAATATATTGTCTTTAGTCAAGTAAGAGGCCATACTATCAGGCCAATGAAGCATCCTCATTTCTACAAAGATTAATTGTTTACCATTTCCTAGATCTAGCGTATCCCCCGTTTTTACTACTTGAAAATTCCAATCTTTATGATATTGTCCCTTTAATGACTTTACACCGTTTGCAGTACAATATATTGGTGTCTCTGGTATTTTCTCCATGAGTTCTGGAAGTGCTCCGCTATGATCAATCTCCCCATGATTTGCAATAACGTAATCAATTTTATCTAGGTCAACTTCTTTAGATAGATTCTCAACAAATTCTTTCGAAAAGGGCTTCCAAACAGTATCAATTAGTACAATTTTTTCTTCCTTAATTAAGTAGGAATTGTAAGTAGAACCACGAGTCGTGGAATATTCGTCTCCATGGAATTTTTGGAGTTCCCAATCTACTTTACCTACCCAATAAACATTATTTTTTACTTTAAAGCTCATATACATCACCCAAATAATTTATTATTATTTAATAATTAACGATATTTTTCTTCCTTTAAAAATAGCGTTTCTCTAAAATATTAGCTATTTTAGTTAGAAACGATCTTTTATTTATGATAAGAACTTTTTGAGATACAAGCCATTATTTAATCTAAATTATTTTCAGCTTCTTCAAAAAACTCCATTTGAACTATTCTTTCCTTAATTCGAGCTTAAGATTCCTTGAGCAAGACGATAAAATTGCTTCCCTTGGTATGATCTCCATTCACGCGATCTTCGACCCAGATTTGACCGCCATAGGTACTTACTATTTTTTCCACAAGCGAAAGACCAAAACCCATTCCGCCTGTTGTTCGTTCGTTTTTATAACTCCTTTTAAATATAGTTTTTTTTCTATTATCTATAATCCCTATGCCGTTGTCCTTAAATTCGATTTTTACGAATTTAGATCCCTCTTTTTGAAATTTCGATATTTTAACCCATATTATTATTTTTTTACTGTCGTTATGAATGGTACTATTTATTAATACATTCTCGAAGGCGTCAATTAGTAGATCTCCTGCTATAACATTGAAAGTTTCTTGGGGTATTTCGCTTTTTATCTCGATTCCCTTTCCTTGAAACCGTGTACATGTGTTTTTAATTAATTTTTCGAGTATACTCTTGATATCAATGGATTTTAGGGTTTTTTCTTCTTCGATATCTGAGAGCTTTCGCACATTTGAAATCAAAGACCCTCCTCTTTCTAATTGTTGCTTGATAATTTCCATCATCCTTTTTTTCTTAGCTGTCTTTTCAGAGTTGTCCTTCAACATTTCTTGTAAATGAAAGGACATCTTAATATTATTAAGAATGTTGCTCATATCGTGAACAACCAGATCTTTATAAAATTCCGCTTTATTACACTCTTCTATTAATTTATCTTTCGCCTTCTTGCGCTCGGTGATATCCCTAGCAATAATTAATGCTTTTAGCTTACCATTGACATCAATAAATGTTTTCCCTCTTGATTCAAGATATACCCAATAACCTTCCTTATGTAAAATCTTTACAGTTTTTTGACCTTCACCTTCACTATATGATTTCTTAAAAACTAACATTGTTTCTTCCCTCTCTTC
>JAUWHC010000164.1 GCA_030606095.1 Promethearchaeota archaeon
CGCGAATTAGGGATGAGCATTTTATTTGACATATTTAATTACAATTTTTCTGAACCTATCAATACAAAATCAGATTTGGATACATTATATTATGGAATGGCTAAAAAAGGGATGGAGCTTCCAATGATAAAGCAATCAACAGAATTTTTCTATCCATTTATTGACGATTGCGTGAGATTAGCGAAAGAATTTAGCGCAGATTGTTTTATTTTTACATCTCACTTGGGTTGTAAGCAATTTGGTAGCGTTCCGCAAATTTTAAGGGAAGCATTAAGGGACGAAGTGGGCATTCCAATGCTTATAATTGATGTAGATGTCGGAGACAAAAGAATGACTTCAGCAAAAACCATTAAAGATAAAATTAACCTGTTTGTTCAGACACTTCTATGAAAAAAATAATAAAAATACTAAAAAAGACGAATAATTGATCAAAATCTAACGGATTGGATATCGGTTATTCAACTAAATTGCCGAGATTGAACCTGTTCTGATTATTTTTTCATTATTTTTTTATGATATCTTAACAATGCTAAGAAATATTGAGTGAATGTCATCATTTTCACTATATTATAGTTAAAATTGGCGATTCTAAGCCTTATATCATTGTCACTAAAATATAGTGAACTTTCCTGCGTATTACTTATCCAAATACCTACAATCTACCAATCAATCCACCAATACCATCAGATTATCCAGATAATCTGCCTCTATATCAATAAATCCATAAAAACTGCCCGAATAAGCATATTTATGTGCTTGAATGAGGGCATATCCTTAAATCAGTTGTAAATCTCAATTTATGAGCCTAAAAAGAAAAAAATACCGAATTATTCTCAGTCAGATGTCATCTCAGCCTAGGTGCAAATGATCATGACTAAAGGTGATTTTTCTCTTTTTTCTATAATTTTATTGTGCTTGGGAATTAACCATTGAAGAATAGAAGTAAACAAAATTAATAATTACTAGAACATAATCTAATCTGTATATAATAATTATTCAAAAAATACTAAAGGTAAAAAAAAATGTTTGATAATTCGCATTGCGCGGAATGTAAAACGGTTGACTGTATGATGAAATGTCAGTGGATCGATTTTGAAAGTATTGAAACTGCTAAGCAAGAAATCACTAAATTAATTAATGAAGATGAAAATTGTAGAATATTGAAAGAATGTATGCTTTGTTTTTCTTGTGACGAGTATTGTCCTTACAATTCACATCCTTTTGATAAAATAAATGAATTACAAGAAAAATACCTATCTCAAGATATTTTACCTGCAATAGTTCAAAATTCGATCGATATGTACAAAGCAAAAGGAGAATTTGTACCACGTCCGATTGATCCTGAAAAACCAGTTTTAAATAAATGTGCTTTTCCTAAAACGAATGCTAAAGAAATGAAAGGACCAATGTTTGATGATCTACAATCTGTTGGGGGCTTACATTTTTTTTGCCAATTAGTATACCAACATGTTGCAAAACCTTCCATAATCAAAGAACGTGTCCCAGTTATTCTTGAAAATTTCAAAAAGACAGGTGTTTTAAAAGATACTGAAGTGATCTGTTGGCATGACGAATGTTATGGCTTGTATACCTCTTATTGTCAAAGGAATAACCTTGAAGTACCTTTCAAACCAATTCATATATTCGAATATGTCTATAATTATTTAAAAGAGCACGAGTCTGATATTAAAAAACTAAACTTAAAAGCAGCATATCAACGAAATTGCTCAAATCGATATGTGCCTGAAACTGACAAAATTCTTGATAAAATTTGTGAATTAATTGGAGTAGAACGAGTTGCAAGGAAATACGATAGGGAAAATGGTCTATGTTGTGCTGCACCTTTCGCAATGAGAGGCCATAAAAAAGAAGTTCGCAAATCACAAAATGATAACGTTCAAGATATGGTAGATTTTGGTGCTCAAGTTTGTATTTTCAATTGTCCAATGTGTTTAGATACACTAGAAAGGAAGGTAACTGGTAAAGGGATGAAGGCATATTTTATTAGTGATTTAGCAAGACTTGCTTTGGGAGAGAAGCTGGATTATTAATGAAGAAATTTTTTCTTTTTTTCAATTTTTTTCAATTATTTTAAATAATATTAATAATTTTTAGCACTAAAAATACAAAGATTAAGCCTTATTAGAGGAATTATAATGCTCTACCCACAAAGAAATTTATTTCGCCAGTTTATCGAATTATCTGGTTTTTGGGAATTTCGTTTTGACTCATACAATAAAGGCTTGGATGAGAATTGGAAGAATGGATTTAATAATAACCGCCCAATAGCAGTACCTGCGAGCTGGAACGATCAATTTGCGGAGGGTCGCGATAATTTAGGACCTGCATGGTATCAATGTAGTTTTATAAAACCATGGGATTGGGACAAAAAAAAAATAATAATTAGATTTGGTTCTGTTAATTATCTATCTGATGTGTGGCTAAATGGAGAGATGGTAGGTCATCACGAAGGGGGTCATCTACCCTTTGAATACGATATATCTAACAAGATCGAACCGGAAGACAATCTTCTTGTAGTTAGAGTAGATGGGAGATTATCAGAGAATCACGTACCACCCAGAGGACATCCAATGAACTATCCCCAAACTAACTTTGACTTTTTTCCCTTCTGCGGAATTCATAGACCAGTATTACTATATGCTATTCCTAAGGAAGGATTAAAAGATATATCTGTCAGAACATCTATAAAAGATACCACGGGAATATTAGATGTTACAATAGAAACTGTCAACTTAAATGATGTTTATGTGAATCTTTCTCTAAAAGGATTTGGATCAGAATTAACTAATACCTCGAAAATTGAGCAAAATATTCAAGAAATGACATTAGAAGTAAAAAAAGCGAAGTTTTGGAATACGGAAACACCAAATTTATACGCTCTAACAGTTGACATCGTAAAAGAGGATTCTATAATCGATTCTTATTCGCTTAAAGTAGGAATTCGGACTATAGAAGTGAAAGGAGATAAGCTGCTATTAAATGATAAACCCATTTATCTAACAGGATTTGGACGCCACGAGGATTTTCCAATTACAGGGAGGGGGTATGTACCTGCAATTATAATCAAAGACTATTCTTTGATGAATTGGATAGGAGCAAATTCTTTTCGAACTTCGCATTATCCGTACTCAGAACAAATGATGGATTTAGCAGATCGGCTTGGTTTTTTGGTTATTGACGAAATTCCTGCTGTAGGTCTTACATTTAGTAAAGATGTAATTGATAGGCAACTAGAATTATGCAATCAATACATTGAAGAATTGATAAAGAGAGATAAAAACCATCCAAGCGTTATAATGTGGAGCTTGGCAAACGAACCTCATAATAGCTTGAAATCTGGGGAATTTTTTAGAACTTTATACGACAAGACAAAAGATTTAGATAGTACTCGACCCGTAACTGTAGTAAATATGATGGGTGTAAAAGAAAAAGCTTTTGAATTCTGTGATGTATTATGTATCAATCGATATTATGGATGGTATTTGCAACCAGGAAATTTAAATGAAGCTTGTGAACTCCTTTCAAAAGAAATGGACAAATTATATGAAAAACATCGTAAACCAATTATTCTTAGTGAATTTGGAGCAGACACAATTCCTGGATGGCATTCTCAACCGCCCGAAATGTTTAGCGAAGAATACCAAACTGAATTCATAAAAAAATATATTGAAGTCTGTCGGAGTAAACCTTATGTGATAGGCGAGCATGTATGGAATATGTGCGACTTTAAAACTTCTCAAGGAATAACTCGAATGGGATCGATAAATTATAAAGGCGTTTTTACTCGAGATAGAAGGCCAAAAATGGCAGCACATTTATTGCGCAGAATATGGAATAAAAAGGAAGATTCTCCAATAGAGGATATTAATACTTTAAGAAATCGTGCCCAAACCATTGAAGAATCTCGGGAAATATTTAAACAATCCCGTAGAGAAGATAGGCAGTTAGAAAAGTAATACAAAACAAAACTTAAATTGGTATGATCAGAAAATGAGAGAAGATTTAGAAAAGCTGACTAAAGAAGAATTAATTAATTATATTGAGGACCTAAGCAAAAATTGGTTAGCTATAGATGGAACTTGGTTTCAAGTTGCAGAGAGAGAATATGGGCTGGAAAGGGCCATAGAACTCGATGTAGAACAGTGGAAAAGATTTACCGTAATTGAAGCAAAACGCATTATGAAAAGTTTTAATATTCCCAAAAATAGCGGTATTCCTGGGTTAATTAAAGCCTTAAAGTTCAGAGTGTATGCCAATATAAATGTGCAAGAAATTTTAGAGGTTTCTGAAAATCGGTGCGTATTCCGTATGAACAATTGTCGAGTTCAATTCGCTAGAAAAAGTAGGAACCTTCCTGATTTTCCTTGCAAACCTGTAGGCGTTATTGAATACGGCGATTTCGCAAAAACTATCGACCCTAGAATCGAAACAAAATGTATTTGTTGTCCTCCCGATAGTCATCCGGAGAATTACTATTGTGCGTGGGAATTTACTATTAAAGATTAACATAACAAATTTTAAGAAAACTTATTTATATTACTTAAATTCCATTTTAAATAATAATTCATATAAAATTCAAATCGTAAATGAGTGTAAAAAAATGTTTGATAGTTCACATTGTGCAGATTGTGAGAAAGTTGATTGTTTAACTCGATGTCAATGGATTGAATTCAAAGATATCGAGGAAGCACGAGCAGAAAAAAACAAAATGATTAAAGGAGAGAAATCTCGCGTATTATCCGAATGTCTCACATGTTTTGCGTGTGACGAATATTGTCCTTACGAGTCTCATCCTTTCGATTTAATAACAGAATTACAAGAAAAGTATAATTCTTTAGGTATAAACCCTACCATACTTGAAAATACAATAAAAAGATATGCACCTCATGCGGAATTAAGATTAAAGGAAATTGATCCAAATAAGCCCGTACTAAATAAATGTGCATTTGGAAAAACAGATATTAAACATATGCAGGGCCAATTGTATGAAAATCTACAATATGTAAGTGGTCTTGATTTCTTTTGCAATTTAATGTATCATCATTACGCAAGGGATTCTATAATTAAAGAAAGAGCGCCAATAATTATTGAAAATATAAAAAAGCAAGGTATTAAAGAAATGATTTGTTATCACGACGAATGCTACGGTTTCTACGCTTCTTATTGTCCTCGGAACAACATTGAACTTCCACCAGATTTTAAACCAATTCATATTTACGAATATTTCTATAATTATTTAAAAGAGCACGAGTCTGATATTAAAAAACTAAACATGAAAATTGCTTATCAAAGGTCTTGCTCAAATAGGTTTATTCCTGAATCTGATGAATTTGTAGACAAAATATGTGAGTTAATAGGTGTTGAAAGAGTTGAGAGAAAGTACGACCGAGAAGATGCTATGTGTTGTGCTGGTTTGTTCTCATCTCTCGGTAAAAAAACTTTAATGCGCAAAACTCAAAACGATAACGTAAACGATATGTTAGACCATGGTGCTGAAGCTTGTGTTTATAATTGTCCTATGTGCATGGAAAGCCTAGGCTCTAAAACGGGACGGAAAGGATTAAAAAATTATATTCTTAGTGACTTATGCCGGATGGCTCTTGGGGAATCGTTAGAATAAGTTTATACGGAATTTTTAGAAATTTTTTTCTTTAAAATCCTTTTATTTCTTTTTATTTTCTATAGTAAGAACGATTTGTAAATTATTATTAATAATTTTTAAGTTAGCAAATATATCAAAATATATTGAAAAAACAAAATAAAATTAGGAAATGTTAATATGTCAGAACAAGAATTAAGGAGCCAAATAGCGGATAAAGAAGATGAGATAACTAGAGTCGAAGAAGAAGCTTCAAAAAAGGAAGCCTCTGCAGAAAAAGAAATTGAAGCCGATTTTGACGAAAAAATAAACGATACCAAATCAAAGCTCGATGTAGGGGAAGTCGATTTAAAAGAGGCTACGGAAAAATCCAAAGAATGGACAAAGAAAATGAATAAATTAAATGTTGAAGTATCAGCATTGAAGAAAAAACACGAAAATTTAGTTAAAGGGAAAGCAAAAGCGTTAAATAAGAAGCTAGACAATATTCTCAAAAACAAAAAGAGCAAAATAAAAGCGTTTGAAGCAGAGATTAAAACATTGAGAAAAAAAGTTGAAAAACTAGAAATCGAACAATTAAAGAACCAAAGTAGCGAATAAATTAGTTTATTTATTATCTTTTATTTTTTATATTTTATCCATTATCCATATTAAAAGTAGCTTAAAATTAAAGATTTAGAGGGAGTTTTTGACCTTTCCCATTAAGTAAATCTTTAGATATCTCTGATTGGATTTTTATCTCGTCGTATAACCAGCTTAGTAATCTCATTTTTGCGTTATAAATCTCTAATTCCTCTTCGAATATTTCCATCT
>JAUWHC010000325.1 GCA_030606095.1 Promethearchaeota archaeon
CAATAGTAGTGATAATCTTTATTTCAGGATGATACTAACATTTGTTTGGAATAATCACAATTCATATAACTTAACAGATATATAAATATATTTAATATCTCGAAATACGAGGGTTTTTCTTGAAAACCATTTAAATTTAATATAATTTAATTGATTATAACTTATTCTTCCTTTTCATGAATAATATTGCAGCATATTTGCAACGAACCGACTTTTACAGATATATCTCACTAACGAGCAAATATTCTAAATCTCTCAATTAAAATGTTTTTGTAAGAACAGAATTTGAATAATTTTTTTATTTTTAAATACATCTAATAAAATAACTGAAGGGGCCACGTACTTAGTTTTTAAAACTTATTACTAACTTTAATAAGATTATTGATAATAATAACGATCTGATTTCATTTAAATAGCTTTAATCCAATTTTTGTTCAATTAGCAATTTTAAATTGGTGTAAATTTAAATGTACCATTTAGATGGAACAGATTATTTAAACGAAAAATATTTTAGAAAGACTGTCAGCGTATGTCCAGAGTGTTTAGAACGGATACCGGCGGTAGTTCAAGAAGAAGATGACGGGCAAATATATATGCGTAAAACATGTCCTGAACACGGTGATTTCAAGGATGTCATAAGCTCAAGCGCAAAGTATTATAAATGGACGCACTACCAAAAGAAAGACAAAGATGGAAATGTCGTTTGGCAGTTTGAGAAGAACGGAGAGTCCAATCCCGCAGATTGTATTGGAGAAGATCCGAGAGGGTGTCCTTATAACTGTGGACTTTGTTCAGAACATCTATCGACGTGCTCTCTGGCTTTAATTGACTTGACTAATCGATGCAATATGAACTGCAACTTCTGTTATGCTAACGTAGGGAAAGCAGGTTATTTAATTGAACCTTCATTAGAAGAAATCGACAGAATTATGAAACATTTTAGAAACAAGCCTATACCTGCACCAGCAATAATGTTTACGGGCGGGGAACCTACTGTAAGAAAGGATTTTCCTGAGATTTGTAAAATGGCTAAGGATCACGGTTTTCAAGAGGTAATCGTTGCTACCAATGGCTACGGATTTAGCCGCAAAAAAGGAGGTCTTGAATGGACTAAAAAAGTTTACGAGATGGGTTTAGACACTTTATATCTCCAATTTGACGGCATAAATAACGCAACATACGAGAAGACTCGTGGGATAAAAAACTTGATGCCATATAAAATGCGAGTTGTTGAAAATTGCCGAAAAGCTGGTCTTTCGTCCATTAATTTAGTAGCCACAATTGTTAAGGGGATCACGGACATTGAAGTAGGTAACATAATCCAATTTGCTCTTGATAATATTGATGTTGTACGTGGAATTACATTTCAACCGGTTTCTTTGTGTGGCAGAATTTCGTCAGAAGATATGCAAGAGTTAAGAATTACAAACGCAGATGTTATCCAAGAAATTGAAAATCAGACTGGTGGTAAAGTTAGTATGGACGACGCTTGGTATCCATTATCAACTATCGTGGAATTTGGCAGAATTATCGCATATCTTTCTGATGTGGAGCCTGTAGAGTTCACATGTCATCCTGATTGTGGTTTTGCAACATATCTAGTGGTCGAACCTGACACTAACGAGATGGTGCCAATAACGAACTACTTTGACCCGTTAAAAATAATAGACTTTGCTAATCGATTCTGGGAAAAAGTGAAGCACAAAGAGAAACAACCCATTAAATTCTTTGAAAACTTGTTAGGAGATATCGGTAAAACTTTAGATAGTGGTTTAGGATTTCTTGACAAAACGCAACTTAAAGCAAGATTTCTATTGGGGATGGCACAATACACGAAAAAACCAGGTAAACTCATGGAGATGTTCAGCAGATTACTAATGAACGGCGATTGGGAAAGTATTAGTTCGTTCACACATGGCACTCTCTTACTTTCCAGCATGCACTTCCAGGATGCTTATAACATGGATATTGAAAGAACAAAAAGATGTATCGTTCATTTTGGAGTAGCAATGCCTGATGGGACCGTTAAAGAGCTTCCATTTTGTACTATGAATACTTTACACAGGGAGAACATCGAAAGACAAGTAGCAAAAAAAATTACAAAACAAATTATGGAAGAATTCGATACGACCACGGGACAAACAAGAGAAGAGATTCGACAAGAAGTGGCTCAAAACGGAGGAATAATAAAGGAGGAATAAAAAGCTAGGTGACAAAAAGATGGTTGAAGAAATTATTGAAACTAAAGATGGGTTAAAGCTGCGTAAGCTAGTCTCGTTAAAAACAAATACGGCAAAAGAATACCAAGACGCAATGTTGAATCGAGTGGAATATTTTAAGAAAGAAAACCAAAAAAAGAGTCAATTTAATAGCACCGTTCAAAACACAGTAGTACAAGCTTTGAGTACAATTTTGGATATAAAAGTCCAAGTAGACAAATCGCTTGGAGAAGAGAACTTGAAAAAAGTTCATGATTTTATAAATCAATTTTTATTACTAGGCTTATAAAAAAATTTTATTTTTCAATTTTATTTTTAATATTTTCTTTTAAAACATAAGGATAATATTTTTATCTTATTTTACTTGTTGATTTATTGGGTAAGCTAATAAGATGACGATTTTGATAAAGTTATACGGAAATTTGAGGGGAAAAGTAAAAGATACCGATTTAGAGAAAGGGCTTCCTACCACTTTAAACATTGAAGGTAATGAGATACATTCTGTCCTTGATATTCTTGACAAATTCAATATTGAAGGAAAAGAAATTAGCCATATTTTTGTAAATGGCAAGTATTGTGGACCCGGGAAAGAAGTCAGAGATGGAGATCGGGTGGGCTTGTTCCCTAAGAAAATGGCGTTAATGTTCGCCGAAATACCCAACCTTAATTCTATTTACATAACAGTTAAACTCTTTGCAAACTTAAGAAAATATGGCGTTCCTAAATCAGTTATAGAAGTTCCTGAAGGAAGTACAATTAAATCTGTCTTGAAAAAAGTAAAGATTCCTAATGAGGAAAAGAAATTAATCTTCATGGTTAATGGCTTACCCCGATACGACAGAAATTTAGTTGTTAAAGATAAAGATACTCTCGCGATTTTTCCTCCTATTGGAGGGGGTTAAAAACATTAACTTAAACTTAACCTATTCCACAAATTATTTTTTATATCGATTATTTTTATTTAGAATACCATGGTTTTTACTTTAATCACATTGCCCATAGCGATTTTATTTATTGTAATGGGACTTAGTCAATTATATTACGCCGTTAAATTAAAAAGAAGGTTTCCTAAGGAGCATAATTTTTACAATTCGTTTATCGTTGTTTTATTATGGATTGTTTCCGGAATTGTGTACCCCTTTTTTTATTTGGAAGACAATGAACAAGTAAGATTCCATCAGTCGTTTTCCACGAGTATTATTTGTATTTATTCTCTCTTATTAATATTTTCTATATTAATGTATCAGCATCGTGTCGTGTTAAAAGATAGACCGTCCCTCAAACAAAATCGCACGCTCGCTAAATTTCTCGAAAAATACGAATTAACTAACGTAAAGCAGAACAACAACAAATCCTATTCGTTTAGAACCGATTTTCACAGAAAATTGTTTCATTTAATTCCTGCTGGAATGATAATTATATTATGGTATTTTGTGGTCTATATATGGGAGGGCGTATGGCACGCAGATCAAGTGTGGGGCATTACAAGGCATGATTTTAGTATGTTTTTATTTTTAACAATTGGTTATACGGGGGTAATTTTATTTGCTGCTTTAGATTTTATTCGCTTATCTTATATATTT
>JAUWHC010000055.1 GCA_030606095.1 Promethearchaeota archaeon
ACCACCTAAACAATGGTTCTAATATTTTTCCAATTGTTAATAAATATCCATAAAATTCTGGTCCAAAATAGATAGGGAATCCAAAACCTCGAGATGTTGAAAATGTAAATTGGAAAACATTCCTTGTTTTCTCACCTTTTAAAAATCCGGGAAATTTATAATGTAAAGCTAATCTGGGATAAAGTGCTCCCAAACCCAAATTCATCCACATCTCAAATAGAATTATGCTGTCAGGAAATTTGAATGAATCTTTTTTGATTAAGAAATCGTCTTTCGACGTGTTTAACGCAGCTGGAATAGCATAAAGGCAATCTTTATTGTTTTCTAAAGGTTTTAGCCCGTTTTTAAACTTTTTTACCAACAATAGTTTTTTCTGGTTTTGCACTATAGCTTTTTTGTAATAATAATTATTCAGAACTCTAAAAAGCGAAGTAATTTCTAGTATTTGTCTTTGAAGATTATGTGCTACTTTTACTTTAATAATTCCTGAATTCTTATTTGAGGATTGCTGCACTGAACTATCCGAATTAAAAACAATTAATTTCTTACTTTGATATATTTATTTATCAATTTTAATTTTAATTGATTTTAACTATTCTTATATTAAAAAGTGAAAGTGAGATGTTTTTTTAATCCTCATTTCTAAGCAAATTAAAAAGATTTAAAGTTAAAATTGATTTTCATTCGACCTTTCTTTTAGCGAACAAGGATTTTAATTCACCCATAATAGCCCCTCTTAAACTTACAGGGCTGGCTGGGCGCGATCCGCCAGGGCCGGCAGGTGGTCCGCCAGGTGGTGGTGGTCCGCCAGGTGGGCCTCCAGGTGGGCCAGCAGGAGGGGGCGGGGCACTACTTGGAGCTGTAGGTGATGCAATGACTGGAGCTGCCCCAATTCCTCTAGTTCTAAGTGCCGAAAGATCACTATTTACAGAATTGATTCGCGATTCTAATGTTGAAATTCTTTGACTAACAACTGCTAAAGATTGATCTACTAAATCTGGTATCCTTAGAATCATTGACATCATTTTTTCAACAATATCGCCAAATGTATTTAATTTTTCTTCAAGTGGGGCTTTTCTTGTTTCTTGCATAAAATTTGCGAATTCTTCGGCCATTTTACTCTCTCTAATTTTATTAATAACGATCTTTCTTGTTAATTTTCTATTAATTATATATTTGAAATATTTAATAAATTTAAGCTCATACAAATTACAACTTAATTAAAAAAAAATTATAAAAAAAAAAAAGGTTTTTACTTAACTAGCCTTGTTGACGGTATTCTTTAAATTTACCCAAAGATCATCAACTTCATTCTTAACTTGTAAAAATTGATTAATTTTCTTTAATAGTACATCCCTTGCGCGATCAAAATCTCTTTGGGAGTCATTCAATTCAGATTCCAATATTTTTATCTTTTCTCCTTCGACTAAATCGTTTTTCTTTTTTTCCACAGATAACGCTTTTTTAATAACAACGCTTCTTTTACTGGCTACTTCGCCTAACGCTGCAGCAAATTCATATTTTTTTTCTACTAAATAATCTTTTTTTACTGCGAGGTCTTTAATCGAATCTATGTACTTGTTATTTGTTTCGATATATTCATCATTTTTATGGATGATTTCCTGAAAATATTTTACCTCCTCGTCTTTGATATTTGATCTTTTCTCCCTTACTAAAGTTTGCATTTGCTTTAATACATCTCTAAACGTCCTATTGACTATATCTCGTGTAAGATTAACTTTTCTCAAGTTATCAGCGTATTTTTTTTGAGAATCGATTAATGTAGTCTGATTTTTCGCTAATCTTTTTATTTGGCTTACTAATTCCTTTTCTATGCTTGCTAATTCAAGCTCATCTTCATGTGTTATAATTGGACTCATTTCAATCAAATCAAAATAATATTGCTTTATAATAAATTACGATATAATTCTTATGTAAATTCATTATTTTAATTTTTAGTCTTTTTATTTCTTACTATCTATAAGGAAAAAAAGCAGTGAGAATATTATCTTTATAATTTGCTTTTATCACTTTAGCCTTAATATGTTTTCCGATTAGTCCTTCGGAGAAAACAAGTGGTTTTTTCAATAATATTTTAATTCCGAGAGAATCGTTGATTTTCCCTATACACTCGTTTTTCCATCTTCCCCCGGAAACGATTTTTAATTCAATAAGGTCATCCTTCTTAATTTCTAACATGGAGGTTTTCTTTCTTTTATGAATACCAAAGTCTCTAGGTCCAAGTTTTAGTTTTATACCGTACTTTTTTTCTAATTTGGATAATTGTAAATAGAAATAACCCCATGATTTCGGTCGAATTTTTTTTAATTTTCTACCTGTTTTGTAAATTAAATATTTTTGGATACCGATTTGAATTTGTTTCTTAGAATAACCTTCGCTTCTAAAATTAATGATCAACTTAATAATATCTTCAATATCTTTGTCATTTTCTCCCGGAAACCAAACTGGTGCAATTAAAACATGAATTTTAGAATCCAAGAGGGAATAAATATTTTTTAAAAATCTACCAACATCAAATTTAGCACAATTGCATAAATAACAAGCGGTTTCTTCCTTTAGGCTATTTAAACTTATGTTAATTCGCGTTAAGTTGCTTTTTTTCAATTTATCAATAATCTTTTTCGAGAGTAATACTCCATTACTTTGCATTGAGATAGTTGTTACTCCTTCGATATCTGAGAGGTTTTTTACCAAATTAAATAGTTCCCCGTATAACAAGATTTCACCGTAGGGTGCTAGATGAATCTCGATGTTATAATTTCCTTTTATCGCTATGGCTTCTTTAACTTCATCTATTAAATAATTTGAATCTATCACGAAATTAGTGTCGTAATCGCCAGAACTGACGAAACAATACTTACATCGTAAATTACACTGTGTTAAGGGTTTAAGTTCAAGAACATTGGTCCCTCTGTCAATTATCCCTAGAAAATCCACGCCTGATAGTGGAACTTCCGAAGTTCTATCGATATTTTTTATGTTTTCATTCATTATTGAAATTTTTCTTATTTACATTTTATACCTTAAAATAGCAATCAGAGATCCTAAATCAATAATCTGTTGTCCTGTCGGGTGTTTACTACTTAAAATATGAACTCTACCACCAATTTTTTCAACTCCATTAATTATATGTTCGATTTTTAATTTTTGTTCTTTTGATGCACCTCTAATCAAAATATCGGCGCAAAATAAATCCTTTACAGCACCTTTTTCTGTTGCAGTATAAATCTCGTCAAAACCAATGGCAATAAGATCTGAGTTTGTACTAAACAAATGCAATATTTCTTCAATTTTTTCGGTTTCTTGGAATATTTTTACATTTTTTTTTATAATTTTTAATTCTTTTGATTTTAAAGTCTCTAATATGGCACTTTCAGTTCCAGAGCTGGCTTGAATGCTATAGATTTTTGGTAGATATGTAGATTGTGTTTTTTCTTTAACAAATTGATTAAAATGATCCTTTGTGCTTCCAGGACCACATATAACGATTGTATTTATTTTTATATTCTTTATATTTTCGTCGATAAGTTTAAGAATATCACTATAAAATTCTTCGTACGCTTTATTTCTATAAGATTGTTCGTATCTTTTACCAGGAATATTTTTTTTTATAGTGGCTAATCTATTATGACTGAAATTTGTTATTAGAGCTATAGTAGCTAGCCCTGTCTCAATTGCAATTATTAACATTATAAAATCAGTTTCGAATCTTGACGATTCTTTAAGGCGTTTTATTTCGCTCTTTAACCATTTTTCCTTAATTATTGTTATTTTTTGGTTAGGTTCAATATTAAAAGTGTGATATTTTCCAAAAGTAACAAAATCCTCCGGGCCCTCTAAGATAGTACCTTTTACTCTTAATCTATTTGAAAATTCATGAAAAGCGACCGATTCAACTTTTAATTTCAAGTACATTGGCTTTCTTTCTCCTTTAGAACCTTCCTTTAAAACAACTTTTCTATGAGTTCGTGCTGAAATTTTATCATTTTTAGCTATTATGTTATAGAGGGTCCATAGATCGTTTAAGTCCTCTGTTTTAACGGTAATTACTTCTTCCTTTTTATCTATTTCCAGAATTTTCAAATAGATTATCAAACTCCAAATTTTAAATTTGTATAGTAAATATATATATAATTAAGGATAGTATAAATCAAAAGACTAACTATCTAAGGTTCTGATATTCTAGACAAAATAATGAAAAAAAATAATAAAATAGGATAAAAATAAAGAATTTATTATTTTGCCCCTAAGGCTTCTTTGACCTTTTCTAATTCTTCCATTCGTTTCTTTTTCTCTTCTTCACGTTTTCTGAGGTCTTCTTCGTCAACCTTTTGGAGCGAAACACCTTTTTTGATTTCTTCTTTTAGTTCTTTATCTACAGGCGCCATTGTTACTCAACACTTTTTATTTTATTCTCTTTTTTGGGCAGAATTACAATACTTTTTACACAAAAATTATATTAGAATTTATTTATAAGTCTTGGTTTTTAGATAATATTAAATATTTAAAATCATTAAATAAGCACTTTTCTTTTGCCGGTAATAGCTCTCTATTTTCTGTACAATTCGGAACCCAAATTTTTGATACAACAAAATGGCAACTTTATTTTTAGAGTTCACATTTAAAACTATTACTTCAATATTGGTCATCTCTTTTATTTTGTTTAAAGTATATTTTAATAGATGTGTTCCAAAACCTTTATTCTGATATTGTTTATTAATAAGCAAATTAATTAAATTTACTCTATTTTCTCGATCTTGGATAATTATAATGAATCCAATAATTTGATTTGAATTACCATCATCTAGCAACTTAAAAAAGAAAGTGTTATTTATGATAAGATTGAGAATTGCATTTTTAGAAAAAGCATCTCTCTTGAAAGTATTACTTTCCAATTTGAAAATTTCATCTAAATCCTTAACACTAGCCGTATTAATATTCATTAAACCCCAACTCTTCATTAAATACCTTGATTGGTGTTTTTTCGGTTATTTGTTGATATTGTTCTTCTCGAAATGGTGTTATTTCTACGACATATCCTTTTAAATTATTTTTATCAATTAATTTTATCAGATCTTCCTCGATCGCGAATGTTAAAGGCAATTTTATATTTAACCCATCGTAAGATAGAAACCTACGAGGAACTTTTAATTGATTCAATAAAAGATTCTTAAACTCTTTTATTTTTATTTTATCACCTTCTATTTGAGCAAATATTAACAAACCATCCTCATTTATTTCCTCATAAGGTAATTTTATAGTTTTTGCACGCCTTAAGTACCTTTCCCTCAGTTGCCAATAATCCTTGGCTATAATCGTACAAAAATGAATTTTTATCTTAACTTTTGGAGCTATTTTTTTTATTAAAGTAATTGCAGTTTCATTACTACGCTCTACAGAAGCTATTGTACCTTCTTTCAATTTAAAACCACGTTCTTTTAAGCTTTGGCTATTTGGTGAACAATACTCAAATTCATTCAAATTGATAAATTCTGCACCTATTTCATCTAAATAAAATATCAATTCTTCAAGATTTTCAATATATTCCTTTTCTGGAATTACCGGAACCTCAGCGCCTACAGACATACCCTTATCCAATGCGTATTTTATAACATTCCAATTTTCTTTTGGTGGGTTGAATCTAATTTCGTCTAACCCTGCTCGAGCAAGACTAATTGCTTTTGATTCGTTAAAATTAATACCATTTGTGTAAAGATGAATGTGAAATTTTTTCCCTTTTTTTGCCTTAGCAAATTTAATAAATTCTAAAGTGTTTTCGAAGTTGGGCTCAAATAAGGGATCCCCTCCCGTGATACTCATACCTTTTGCTTTAATTTTGTTAAGTTCATCTAATAACTGCTCTTTAGAACTAATTTGAATTTCGTTAGCGTAAGTTAATTTTTTGTTTTTTCTCTTTTCAGATATCGGACAATACCAACAACAATGTTTTGGATTCTGACAGATTCCGTTCAGGAATAACACGGTTTTAGTGCCATTTAAACAGTACTGACACCCTTTGGGAATTCCCCTACTTTTAAGGAAAAATGTATTTGATTTAGATTCTACTATTTTAGTCTCGTTCATTTTTGAAATAACTTCTTTCTCACAAAGGATTTTTTGTTTGCTAGTTTTTTTAGTACCACTTCGGTAGATTCGTTAAGATCCAGTAATCTTTTTAGAAATACACCAGTTCTACCGTGTTTTTCTCTTTTTAAAAGAACTCTTTTACGTTCGTTAATTAAATCAATACTTACATTAACTTGTTTTGCTGCCAAATGTTCGTTTCCAATTATTGAATATTCTTCATGACCTTCCAAAGTAGGTTTAATTAAAACTAATCTCTTATCAATTCCAGGGACTCTGAGATTATCTTCTAATTGGTTTAGATTGACCTTTCCTCCAAAATCATAAAATTCCTCTGATTTTTTATCAAACTTAGATAATGGAATAGTAATACACTCTAACTCGTTTAAATATATGTATAATTTTAAAGTATCCGTTGGTGTTGCCATTATAATTTCTCTAAAGTAATTGTTGATACCATATTTCTCAAGAATTATTTCTATTTGATAAGGTGGTATTAATTGTAAAAAAATAATATCAATATCACTATCCCGATGAACATCTCCACGAGCAACACTTCCGTAGATAAACGGGTTTAGACTTTCTTTAACAAACATCTCCAATAATTCTATAGAACGAGTTCTTTTGTAGTTTAAGAGATTCAAATGATCTCTAGTGTATGCTACGGTATTATAATAATCTCTTAAAATAGTTTCTTTTTTCATCAGAAATTATTCTTTTTTATCTAATTTTATTATCTATATTTTTTATTATTATGCTTAAAAGGACCGTTTCGTAATATTTGAATGTGCTTTTTGCTTTTTGAATTGTGTAATATTTGAATTTATTTGAATTTTTTAAGGTTTTATCGCTTAAAATCTTCTTGAGTGAACTCCTATTTTTAAGAAATGGATTTAAACGTTCACTAAAAATAATAAATAATTGAAACTGTGGATTTGAAACAGTTTTTAAAGTTTGCAGAATTTTAAGATTAGCCAAATTTAACCGTGGATTAATCGAAATTAACCTAACACTGTTTGAATCTTTTGTAATAATATTATAGGGAATAATTTTTTTATCAAAATTCACGACAACATGTCTCAGACTCAATAAATGAGGACCTTGGTTATAAATCGAGAGAAATGAGGGTAAAATTTGCTGGATTTCTCTTTCAATATCTCTAATCGATTTATTTTTTCCTTTATCAGCTTTTATATTAAGCCAGATGTTAACTACATTAAAACCATAAGTGCTTAAACCTTCCGTTAATATTTTCAATAACATTTGTTTTCTATGCGTTCTTATTATAATAATTAAGGGTTTAGATGATATTTCTTCTTGAATTACTTTAGATTTAGTCAAATTCCACTTTTTTATGTAAATTGAGGGGTGATCTAAGTTAAAACTTAAAGACTTAGCCTTTGTTCGCGTCAAAAATTCGTTTGACAAAGAAAACCTCCATCTATACGCTTCTTTAAATATTTTTACGCTGATTAGAAGTAAAACTAACAAAAGAATTATGATAGTATCAACTAAAAACCAATCTACTCGAAAGATATCGAAGGCCATATTATTTATACAACTTTTTTTAATTAATCAACAACTTCACTAATCCAATTTAAATAGGTTTCAGAACCCTTTATAATCTTCAAACCAATGCATTCCGGTTCAGAATAGGAATGAAGCTCTTTAACTTTCTGAATTATTAATTCTCCATTGCTTTCTGTTGTTTTAATTATTAATAGATGCTCGTTGTCCTCTTCAATGTTTCCTTTCCACGAATAAATTGAATTAATATTTTGAATTATGTTTACGCATGCGACTAGCTTGCTTTCAACCAAAACTCTTGCTATTTTTTTACCTTCTTCAATATTTGGAACTGTAACTAAAAAAACAAAAAAATCCATTTTAATCCCTTAGTTGTTATATCTAATAAATTATAATGTACATCTTAATTTCAATTTTTTTAAGAAATTAACGACATTAGAAAATTGATTTATTCTGTAGTATTTAAATAGATAATTTAAAATACATTATAAATGATAATCTCTCTTTTTTTAATCACATTCAGTCTACTTATAAATTATTTAGAAGAATGGCTAAAAGTGATTGATAATTCGTTTATTGCATTCAATTCCTTTGTAGAATTGTTATTTGGGTTTTTGAAATACATATTTTTTGGAATTTTGTTGATTATTGGAATTTTAACCCTATTAAGTTTAAGAGGTACTTACTTTTTAGAAAGAATCAGATATAGTAAGGAAGAAAAGTTAGAAGATAGTCCTATGACAAAACCACGATTAATCTTAGGCACATGCTATATCGTGATGGCTTTTGGAATTCTATTCGATTGGTTCACATACTTTTTGATAGTTGTTTTAGATCCCTTGCCAGATCGTCTAATTTTCAATTTTATCCAATTACCATATACTATTAACCTGTTTGATCTTAACAGAATTTCTGATATTAGTCAAATAATTTACCCATACATGAAGACAATATATTACATCGTTGCTTTATTTTCATTTGGAGCCATATTGGATATAGTAATAAGCATTTGGCACATAATTAACGCTCAAAAAAGCGTAAGGAAACATTTTATTTATTTAATTGGTGGAATCGTAGGTGGGATATTAGTTGGCTTTACAACTTGCCTTCCATTATTCCTTTAATCAACTAAAAGATTTAAAAAAGTAATAAAAAAATCAACTAAAAGATTTAAAGAAGTAGTAAGAAAATAACCTTTAAAGATAAATCTTTTTTTTCCTTAAATGAAATTTTAAATAGTAATACTTTTATTATTATTAAAAAAAGATATAATTATATTGGGTCTTACTCCCGATATTATAAAATTATGTTTTTATAATATGTTATCTTTTAGGGAAGACCTCATTCAAAGAATAGAGAAAGGAGGTATGGGAAAATGCTTCATAATGTTTATCTAATCCATCAACTTACGGGAAAGTTTCAACAGATTAACCATTTTACTGAGACCCCGAATATGTTTGATACATAGGAAATATGGGAGCATCGAATTCAACCAAGACTTAGTATCCGGATTTTTAACAGCCCTTAAGGACTTCAGCGTTGAGTTTTCCAAGGGAAGTGGGGAACTTAAGGTTATAGATCGTGGTTAGGTTCAAATCACGAGTAGAGACATGCAGATTTTTTATCTGTTACTGGTCTTTAAGGAGGGGGTACTATGTACAGCTGCGGCTGACAAGAATGACGATGCTAAAATTACACACAAAGCTTTAAGTGACATCATTGATAAGTTTACAGATAAATTTGGTGAAATATTGAAAAACTGGTCAGGGGATGTTAGAATGTTTAAGGATTTTGACCAAGTGATTGACAATATTTTAGAGAATGGCAAGATTGCGGAAGTTCCCTTAAAGATCCCTATCTTGAAGATATTTGAGAAAGATTTTGTAAAATCACGGAAACAGATCGCCAAAAAAGGATTAGTATTGTCAGAAGCGGATTTAAGGGGTGTTCAGAACCAGAAACCGATGTGGACGTCAAAGCGACTTCCTCCCCAAGTAATTACACAAGGATTCTTGAATAAGGAACAATACAAAATTGCTCATTTCGCGGATGGATTTCACACTATTTCGGATATCGCGGAAGAAGCTGGGGTGCCACGATCAGAGATAGATGTAATGATCGATGATCTGGATGGCTTAGGGCTTTTAAAGTTTATCGATATTAAATAAGCAATAGTGTTTTTTTTTTTATCTAATTTCAGGAAATAAGAAATTGGGTTTAATTTTAAATTCCTCATCATATTTTAAAAAAAAAAATCTTCGATAAGATTTTTTAAATAATATCTTGTTTTTAAAAGTCGTAAACATAAAATTTATGAAAAAAATTTTACTTATATGGTTAGTATGAATGTGATTAAAATTGATGAGAATATTTACGAAATACCGCCAAAAACTTTAATGGCGCGTGTAGAAGGCAAAATCGCGAAGTTTCAAATGAAAGTGCCAGTACATATTTATGCGAACGAGTACATATTAGAAAAGATCAAGAACGATAGAACGCTTGATCAGATTAGCAACGTTGCTTGTCTTCCAGGAATACAGAAGCATGCAATTGCTCTCTCCGATGCGCATCAAGGGTATGGGTTTTGTATAGGGGGTGTTGCTGGAACTGACGCCGAATCGGGTATGATTTCGCCTGGGGGTGTAGGATACGATATAAACTGTGGGGTTCGCCTTCTTCGTACAAACCTTCACCTTAAAGACATCAATAGCTCAATTCCTAGTTTATTAAACATTATTTTTAAGAATATACCATCAGGTTTAGGAAGTAAAGGTAAATTAAATATAAGTT
>JAUWHC010000145.1 GCA_030606095.1 Promethearchaeota archaeon
TTAATTTATGAGATACATAAATCATATTACGATGCAGGGGCAGATATGTGCCAAACAAGTACTTTTGGATCTAGCTTTTTAAATTTGCAAGGCTATAGAATTGAAAGCCAAATTAAAGAGCTAAATGAGAGCGCCTTAAAAAATATAAAAAGAGCTTGCCCTCCCAATCGTTTAATTGTGGGCGATATTGGCCCGTCTGGTGTATTTAAACCTCCAGTAGGAAAAGCAACCGCCGACCAATGGGTTTCAAGTTATGTAAAACAAGTAAATTTTTTAGAACAAGGAGTAGATCTCTGGCATATCGAGACGATTTCAGACATTGAAGAAATGGAAGCTGCGATAAAAGCGATAAGAGAGATTTCAAAAAAACCCATTATAAGCTCAATGACATACAAAAAAACAAAAAGGGGTTTTTTTACTATTATGGGCGATTCTTTAGAAAAATGTGTGCGAATACAAGAGGATAGAAACGTTGACGTGATTGGAACGAATTGTACCTTAGGAAGCGATGAAATGATAGGATTAATAAAAGAACTAAAAGAGCTTACTAATAAACCCATATCGGCAAAACCTAACGCGGGTCAACCAAGAGTCGATCAAAACAATAGAGCCGTTTACGACCAGCCAATAAAGGATTTTGTAAGCGATATTCGCGAAATTATTCAATTAGGCGCTAAAATTGTAGGAGGGTGCTGTGGTACATCTCCTGAAACGATTAAGGAAATCAAAGATGTTATTAATTCAATATGAAAATAATAAAGAGATGTAATTATGACGATTATTAGACCACAAATTAAGGTATTAGATGAAGATTACAAAAATAAAATTTTTAACGAAGCTAAAAACATTCTTGAGACCCAAGGTGTTTTTGTAGAAAATGAAGACGCAATTGAATTGTTCACTATAAACGGAATTACCCATAAGGATTCACGTTTTTTTATACCCTCTGATATTGTAGATAAATGCTTGAGTAGTGTCCCTAATGAGATTAAATTATTTGATCGAGAAGGTAATGAGCATATTAACTTAAAGAACGATGAGGTTCATTTCGATCCCGGTTCAGCAGCAATTTTTATACTTGATGCAAATACAGGAGACATTAGAGAAGCTCTAACAGAAGACTTTATTAGGTTCTCGAAGGTTGTTGAACAATTAGAACACATCGAAGCGCAAAGTACAGCATTAATTTACAACGATGTTCCTAAAATAGCTCAAGATTGGCATCGATTGTATATAGCGCTCTCAAATTGTTATAAACCCGTTATTACCGGAACATTTCGTAAGGAAAGTTTTTCAACTATGAAGGAGATTTTATTAACTTGTAGATTGTCTGAAAAAGACCTTGCAAAAAAACCATTAGCTATATTTGATGCGTGTCCAAGTCCACCTCTGAAGTGGTCCGATTTAACCACTCAATCGGTTATAGACGCTGCTAATAGTATGATACCTTCAGAATTTGTTTCTATGCCTTTAGCTGGAGCAAGTGCGCCGATGTCGTTAATCGGGTGTATTACTCAACACTGTGCTGAATGTCTTGCGGGAGTTGTAATTGCACAATTGACGAAAAAAGGAGCTCCGTTAGTGTGGGGGGGATCACCAGCAATATTGGACATGAAAAGAGGTACTACACCGATGGGTGCAATTGAAACGATGATGATCAACCTAGGAGATGTGGAAATGGGTAAATTTTTAAAAATGCCTACTCATGCTTACATGAATCTAAGCGATTCGAAAGTTCCAGACGCACAGGCGGGGTTTGAAGGTGGAATGGGAGCTCTTTTAGCGGGTCTTGCGGGGATTAACATGGTTTCAGGTCCAGGAATGTTAGATTTTGAGTCCACACAGAGCATTGAAAAATTGGTAATCGATAATGAAATCGTTGGAATGGTTAAAAGACTTTTAAGGGGTATCGAGGATTATGGCTCTCCATTTGCTTCTGATATACTAAAAGATTACGCCGAAAAGGAAGAACTATTATCGCATCCATCGACTATAAAACTATTTAGAAAAGAATTGTTTTTAACAAGTCCGATAATTGATCGACTATCTCGAGACGCGTGGAAAGAAGCTGGCTCAAAATCTACTAGAAAAAGGGCAAGAGAACAAGCTTCCAAATTAATTGACAAAAATTCAATAAAACCCATTGATGATATATTAGCTAAAGAGTTGGAAAAAATAGTTTCAAAAAATATATAATAGCCTGCTTATTAATTTTTTTCGTAATTAATTACGAGCACAGCAACTAATACAATAACTCCACCAACTATATTCCATAGTAGGACGGTTTCAGTTCTGTTTAAGAGGATTGAAAATAATAGAGTTAAAAACGGTTCTACATATAAAAAAGAGGCTCCTTTCGAAGACTTAAGCTCCTTTTGCGATTTCTGCCAGATAAAATACCCGATAATATAACAGCCAATACCTAAGTATATTCCTATTAGAAAAACATAAATATTAAAAAAATTCTGGATAAAAATGAGCAATTCATTATTTAATATTACGATAATGAACAACTCTATAGTCCCAAAATAAGCGATGTATTTTAAGGTTTTGAAATTTGATTTATTTCTTATAATTCTTTTTGTTATTATTGAATAAAGCGCCCATATCATAGGTGTCAGAAGAGCGAATAAATAACCTAAGAAGTTAGGCGTTGTTGGAGAAAAGATTCCTAAATCTCCTCCCGTAACTAATAAAAAACCGCCTACGGTTGCAATAGCAAAACCCAAGATTTTTACCTTAGTCAACTTTTCTTTAAAAAAGATTAAAGCTAAAATTGTTATTACTACGGGGGATAAAAGGCA
Organism: Promethearchaeota archaeon; assembly: GCA_030606095.1. Classification (GTDB taxonomy): domain Archaea; phylum Asgardarchaeota; class Lokiarchaeia; order Sigyniarchaeales; family SOKP01; genus SOKP01. The sequence goes on from JAUWHC010000145.1 coordinate 2,805, forward strand.
TACGAATAATGCGGGTAAAGATGGTCCAATTAGTTCTATTGCAGAATATTGAGCAACAAAGAAAAGCAAAACACCACAAAAGCTTGCGATAATTAAATATGTCCATTCCTTTCTTGTATATCGATGATTTTCTTTTATCTTGTTCTTGTTGTATTCATCAACCTGTCTTTTTCGATTAATAAAAGAATATAGATCAACAATAATAAATACCAGTGATACTATTAGAAACCTAGTTAACGCAATAGACATAGGTGGAATAAATTCCAGTGCAATATCCACTAGAACAAATGAGAAACTCCAGATAATAATCATTACGATTAATAACGCGTAAATTATTAACATTTTGAAAAGATAATTTAATCAATATTTTATATTTGCATTATTTTATTATATTATTAAATTAAGAACCTTAATTATTTTTATTGGCAAGCAAAGTTTTGAAAGAATTTAGTTATACCATCAATTTGGGTCTTGTTGGCACGGAAGATTCTAATAAAAAGATTTTTTTAGATTATTTAAAGCAAATTGCTTTAAAATTTGATTCGGAAGACTTAATTTGGAAGTTTTTCTTTCTATTTGAAGGTATTCCCATAAAACTAAAAGCCATTCTTGCAGAGAGTTTTGAGGGTTTAATTAGTAAGAAAATTCCCTTTAAGAGATTTGACGCAATAATAATCGTAGCAAATATTTACAATGATAAATCGATTAATAACATTAATATTGAAAATTATACCAAATTTTCTCAACGCTTTATGTTCAATGGTATTTCTGTTTTAGCAGGAATTGACCCTTTTTTAATCTTAAAAAAAAAACCTCCAAATGAAAGAAGAATAAATGAATTTAGTTTAATCCAAAAAACGAGAGAACTCGAACTTTTATATTGTTTTAAAATTCAAAATCTACAAAGAGATGTCAAAGATGTATTTGATAAAATTTTAACCGATATCAATTTCAAATTAGAATTTTTAAACCCAGAGCTATTTGAACGAGCAAAGGTTTACGGAAGAATTCTTTCTAAGTAGAGTGAAATTCTATATATGTATAAAAATAGAAATCTAATTTTAATATCCTATAAATCAACTACTAAATTAAACAAATATTCTTAGGATACATTTTAGATATAAAAAACAAGTTAACTTATTATTCTTGAATTTATTAACAAACTTAAAATCAAAATAAAAATGTTTATTTTTTAGAGTTGAAATTTTATGGGAGAAGATAACTTACTGACAATTGAAAAAACTGAAGGCAGGCGAAAATGTCCATCCTGCAGTGAAGAGCATAAAAATTTGATTCACGAGTCAACTGACAAAACAAACATTATAAGCGATTATCCCAGAGTATACGGCAAGAAATATCGTTGTGGAAAATGTGGTCAGGAGTGGCGAGAGAAATAAAAAGAACCTAATTCTGTTAAACTTTTTATTATTCCTTTTTTAAGATACCTTTATTTTTAAAAATAAATAGTTATATAGAAAAAAAATAATATAAAATATAAGACAAAAAAATTAATCTTGTCTTTTATATAATTTAAGGAAATGGGATAATATTTGATCTTTTTAGCGCAATATATGGATATAGCAAGATTCATTCAAGTTTTCCTCGTTCAAGGGTTAATTGGTTTATTTTATCTGTTTATAGCTTATAGAATTTTAAAAAGAGAATCGAAGGGACTTAACCTTATATTAAGTGGAGCTTATCTATCTGTGGCTTTTGGAGTTTTTATAAATGTGATTTACGCGTTCATTTTAGTAGAGTCCGTTGTTCACATACTACATTTTTTAACTTACTATCTGATATGCCTTTCTTTAATCTTCTTACTCATTTTTGTATTAATCGTTGAAAAATCGGACAAGGTTATTACTCCCAAAATTCAATTAGTATTGATAATTACATTTGGCGTTCTTTTACTTGGTCTATGGTTTATACCAAACGGTATGATTATTAATGCAAGTACGGATTGGAAACCCGAGTGGAGTTGGCCTTTCTTAACCTATAGTTTTATTGTTTGTAGCTCGATAGCTATTGTTCCTACAACTTATTATTCTATAAAAATATATCTTAAGTTCGAGTACAAGGAATTAAAAAAGAAATGGAAGTATTTTCTAGTTGGTATTTTCGCATATTTCTTTTTATATTATGGTACTTCAATCTCCAATACATTAGCCGACCCAACTTTTAGGTTAATATGGTCTCTTGCATCGTTACCTGCGCTTATTTCTCTGTATTTTGTTTATTATGGCGTCGCGAAGCAATTAAAGTAGTTTTTATATTATTTCTAGTTTTTACCTTTCAATAATAACTACAAAAAAGAATTTTTCATCTCAACACACTAGATTAAATTACAATTAAATAGGAAAAATACAATTATATGTTTATAAAAAATAAAAAAAATATATAATAAATAAATTTCAAACAATAAATAAAATTCAAATGTGATTTAACAATGACTCTTTATCAAATGACACCGACTCGTATCATAACGATATATGTAGCCCAAGGATTTATGTGCCTTTTTTTCCTTTTTTTGGCGTTCAAAATTCTCAAAAGAGATAGGAAACGATTAAATGTAATCTTTTCAGGATTTTATATATCTCCTGCTATTGGATTTATTATAAATTTTATTTATGCTCCTCTTACCGATGTATCTGTTGTGCTAATGCTAAACTTTCTCACTAACTTTTTTATCTTCAATTCTTCAATATTTATTGTAGTTTTTAATTTAATTCTTTTAAAATCTGAAAAGGCAATTACAACAAGGAAGCAATTAATTATTTTTATTGTGTATGGTATTGCTATGTTTTCAATGATAGTATTTTTATTTATTCCTGGTTTTGGTGTTACTTTTAACGAAAATTGGAGTCCTATTTGGAGCTTCCCGTTCTTTATATATCTTTTAGTAATCGAAACTATTGGAACAGTATCAGGACTTTATCTATCATTTCAGATTTATAAAAAATTTGAAGATGAGACATTAAAAAAAAAGTGGAAATTCTTTATATTCGGATTATCCTTTATTTATATCTTTATGTATGGAATTTTTATCTCTAATACTTTAAATATTCCCGACTTTAGAACTATAATAGGAGTAGTAGGCCTGATATTAGCCCTTGTAGGAGCTTATTTGATGTATTACGGCGTTGGGCGTCAAATAGAGAAATAATTTTTACAAAAATCTTTTCTTTTTTTTTTCATCTAAAATTTTATCTTTTAGTATTGCAATTATTTATTATTATAGATAAATTCAAAATTAGTGTAGGTTAAATTTCTTTTTAATTCATTCAAGTAGTAATATTTGTCATTCTCAAGTTGAATAATACATATAAAAGTGTTTTTTATGTCTAATGAGCTCGAACGGGTTAGAGGTGTTGGACCAATAGCTGCTGTCAACCTTAATAAAGCAGGTGTAAAAACAATTGAAGAAATCTCTAACTCTACAACAGAAGAGCTAGCATGGATTAAGGGAATTGGCATTATCTCGGCGAAAAAAATAATAGAAAACGCGAATGAATTACTTCAGCTAGAGAAAAGCATCCAGAAAGTTTTAGATTCAATAAAAGAGAACTTTGTGAAAAATTGCCCGAAATGTGGTGGAACTATGAAAAGCAAATATATTATTCTCGGACCTGATCGGCGATTAAAAGCAAAACAGTGTAGTATATGTAAATTTTATTTACCAGAGTAATCGTATTAACTTAAGAAAGTCGGAAATTAAAATCCTAATCCAAAAAGAAATATGAAAGCCATTATATAAAGGAATATAAAAAATACTCCAGATTTTTTGTCCATTTTTTGTCTGACTGCTACTACAACAATTACAATTATACTAACAAAGAGCGTATATAAAACCGTAGGGACCGCTAATTCTGCTGAAACCGGTTGAGGGAAGAAGACTTGGCCAATGCCTATAGATAAAGTAGAATCAACGATACAAGAACCAACTATATCTCC
>JAUWHC010000390.1 GCA_030606095.1 Promethearchaeota archaeon
CTCTTTAGAGATTAAAAATCTCGTGCTTGCTTCTATTATAAAGATTGGAAAAGCAAATAGCCTTGATTTAATAGTAGAGTACATAAACGAAGGAAATATTCACGTTAAAAGATCGATCCCATATATATTAGGAAAGATTGGCAGTGAAGAATGCATTGAGAAATTAAAAGAATTAATAACACACGAAGACCCATTAATTCGTAAGAATTCAGTCAAAGGATTAGAAAGATTAATTCAATTAAAAGATGCAAAGTTTATTCTGAACGCTTTAAGCGACGAAGATTTACGCGTAAAAAAATCAGCAATCAAAGCAATAGGCATAATAAAAAGTAAAAGGGCTATTCCTCATTTAATTAAATTTTTAAAAGAAAAAAATCCTGAAATTCGAAAGTTATCCGTGCGAACATTGTTCTTAATTCTTTCAAATCAACCACCTCCATACGATAAAATCTACGAAATTTTAATCGGCCGAAATATTATTTCTAGAAGAGAAGCGATAAAATTGTTGAGTTTATTGGAGGACAAAAATTCGATTAATTATCTCGTGAGAGCTTTCAACAGTAAAGATGCCAAATTGAGAAGGTTAGCTCATAAAGCAATCTTGAATATTTATAAAGATATGGTTCCAACTCAAATCATTGAGGGTTTGAACGCGAAAGAATGGAAAATTAGGGGTTTATGCGCAAGAGTTATCGGAGATATTGGTGATGAAAATTTAATCGACGCACTTTTTGGTTTATTAAGTGATAATGATAGTAAGGTAAGGGACGCAGCAATTGAAGCACTATCAAGGTTTAGGAGCGAAAAAGTAATTGAAAGCGCAAAAAAGTTAACAAAAGATTTAAACTGGAAAACAAGAAGAGCAGCAGTTAAACTTATAATTAAAATTGGAGATGATAAGTCTACCGAATCTTTAATTGGATTAATGGGGGATAAAGATATATTTATTCGAAGTTGGGTAGCGATGTCGTTAGGAAAACTAGAAAATATTATCGATATAACTCCCTTTGTAACGCTATTAAAAGATAAAGACCCTAAGATGCGGATTGCTGCGGCAAAAGCTTTAGGTCAAATAGGAGATAAAGAAGCGTTAAAATGGTTAGCTAAATCACTATGGGACGATGATTGGAAAGTGAAGAAAGAAATTGAGGAAGCCCTTAACGCGATCGACCCTAATTGGTTAAAATTAATTTAATACAGAACCTTGAGTTTAACATCTTTTTATTAATAATTATAGCCATATTTTTTTTTATGACAAAACTGTCATAACATTTAAATAAAATCGTCTATATTGTGATCATTGTACCAGTATTTTATGGTCATTTTACCATTATATTGCGATCATTATACCAGTATAATTATTTAAAAGGCGAAAAAAATATGAGTAAATTTGAGTTAAAATATGTTTTCATAATCCATTCTATTATTGCTTTTATTTTTGGATTAGGATTTATTTTTATTCCCAACACTATTATTAATTCCATGGGATTACCCACCCCCGCCGATATAGGAGAACCCATACGTTTTTATGGAGCTATGATATTTGGCTTAGCAATTTTATTATTTGGCATTCGTAATGAGCCCCATTCATCCATGCGTCAATTCATCCTTTTATCGATAATTGGCAGTTTTATCCCGCAGTTAATCTTTCACTTGCTCTTCCATCCTCTAACGAACTTTATGGTCTGGAACATTATTGGGTTAGATGTCATCTTTATAACTTTGTATGGATATTTTTTTATAAAGAATCGAGGAAAATGAAATAATTTCTTGAAAATTCTCAATACTTTTTTTTTTAATAATTATAGTAAATACCTTTTCTTATGACAAAGCATTTAAATGTGATCGTCTATAGTGTAACAATCGCACCAGTATCGTAACTTTGCTGTATTAAATGGTGAAAAAAATACAAGTAAATTTAAGTTAAAATATGTTTTCATATTCCATTCTAAAAATTTTAAATATTTTCGAACCTTAATTAATTATTAAGAATATGAACGAAAACTTATCTTTAAATTCATCTGACGACGATGATGACATATGGAAGCTCGAGATACAAAAGGTAAAATTGTTAAAGAAACTTTTCCATCTGAGATGGTTTCAATTGTGGGAGATATCTTCGCAGGAATCGTTCTTTCTATTTTAATGATCTCTTTTGAGAGCTTTCTAATACTTATTCTAATTATACCTGCTTTACTTTCGCTAAGAGGAAATTTAAGCGGTCCTTTTATAGCAAGGACTTCGAGGGATTTAATTATTGGGGAATTTAATTTGAAATCGTGGTTTGAAAATGTACTAGCAACTTATGTGCTAGCCTTAATAACTGCGATAGCAATTGGAATTCTAAGTATTATTTTAAATCTCTTATTAATTAGACTCTTTATTTTTCATATTGGTTTATTAATTATTATACCTATAATTTCTATTCTTTTGACATTATCAGTTTCAATTCCCTGTTCCACTGCCTTAAATTTCTTCGCGTTTAAGCGCGGTTTAGACCCAAATAACATTGTTAATCCTATAATGACAGCCATTGATGATTTTCTTACGGTTTTTAGCTTCTATTTAACAATTATTTTGCTGGGGGTGCCGTAATTTTGGATTACTTCAAAAAGATCTTTAAGGAATCTATAATAATCGTTATTATTAGTTCTATTATGGGTCTTTTTTCAGGTACGCTTTTATCCAATAATAAAGAGATTTTGTATACCTTTCCAATCATTTTATTAGTTTTACCTTCTTTAAATTCTTTAATTGGTGATATTTCAACGGTTTTAATTTCACGTCTTACTTCACACCTATATTTAGGTACCCTATCTCCAAAAATACAAGTGTCTGATAGATTAAAGCAAGATTTTTATGGGTTACTTGTAACAATTTTACTAAGCCTAGTTGCATTAATAAGCTTAGGATACTTATTTGGAATTATAACTGGAATAGAAATCGTTAACCCGTTATTGATAATATCTATTATAATTATTACTATTTTGATTCTTTTTGGCTTGATGTTTGTGCTATTATTTATTAGTTCCATATTCATATTCAAGAAGGGTAAAGATCCCAATAATTTTTTAATTCCCATGGTTACATCTTTAGCAGATTTTTTAACACCT
>JAUWHC010000209.1 GCA_030606095.1 Promethearchaeota archaeon
CCCGTAGACGCCATCCCAAAAATACCGCTTTGGTCGTTAACAATCGCTCCTGAGGAGAGATAAGGAATCCCTCGGTTAACAGTAGAGACATCCGTTTCATCTACTTTTAAAATTGTAGAAATAATTTCAATCTCTTCATCAGTTGCAAGAGGGTGTACTAAACATCCATGGTTATTCGTTAAAGATATCGATCCTGGAAGATTGTTATTGACGAATTCGTAAACTATGGTCTCGACATTTAAGGTATCTTCAATCTGTTTTTTATAATCTTTTAAAAAAGAAGAAATTATTGCGCCTTTATCATTACATAAAATCAAATTTCCAAAAGCGTTATCTAAAGATTTGAGAACTCCTATCTTAAAATTACTATTCAGCTCATCTGAACATATCTTTAACTTTTGAAGCTCATCGTCCCTAATTATATGGGGGACTATTATTCCATATTTATTACTTGCCGTATATACGCCGAGTAAATTAGAATTATTAACTGAAATGGGAAAAAATGGGACTTTAAACGCGCTCTCAATTTTGATCATAGCTGGTTTAAGCAAAGTAGATGGATATAAACCAAATAAATTATTAACTGCTAAGTAAACCCCTATAGAGTTCTTCCCGAATATCTGGTACTTTAAAATCGTCATTTAACAAAACTAAGAAAATCGTTATGCAGAATAAAAAGTTTTAAACCATAAATATTTTATTAAAAATGCGAAGGTCTAATGAATCTACTAATAATCAATTAAAATTTCTGTTCTTAGCAAAACTCTATCCAGTATTTTAGTTAATATTTATTAATAAAAAAATCACAATGATTATTTATGATTAATTGGATTATCGCATTTTTTTATTTTTTAAACAATCTTGGATTCTTAACGCTCGAACAAATGTTTGTTAAGAACCTTACATTAATGGCAATTTGTCGGGGTTTCTACATTCTTACTTACATTTTCAAGTACTACGCAAATGATCGTAGCGAAATGAGTGGAGACAAACGATTATTCACTAAAAAAGAGACAATTTATTTTGGTATTAAACAACTATTGGTTTTTTTATTTGGTATATTGTTCTTCCCAGTTTCTGTCTTTATATCTATTTATTCGCTTATAATTAGTGGATATTATCTCAAAAAATTGGCAGAAAATAAAAAAAATAAATCGCTTAAAGTTGTGGGTGTTTTAATTGCAGTATTAACTCCAATAATAGGGCTTCTGTGGTTTACATTTATCGAAGTTGATTATTATTCAATAACTGCTGTAGGTATCAGCATAGTAGCTTTTTTACATTACGGTTTAAAAATTTCTAAACTCTCTTTATCGGAACTATTAGAGAAATATAATAGAAGGCGTATACAAAAACTTCCGAAAATTGCACAGTATGTTATTTTATTAATTCTTATCGCATTTCCAACAACTTTGATTATAGGTACTGCTGTTTATTCGCCCCAAAACAAATTAACATTTATGGTTCCTATGAGGGATGATGTTGAATTAGCTACAGATGTCTACTTTGCTCCAGGCTCTTTTGGTGCTCCGAAGCCTGTAATACTTGTAAGAACTACTTACGGAAAAAACGGTATGGGTGCTATGTATGGTATGTTTTATCTTATTCAAGATTACCATCTAGTCGTACAAGATTGTAGGGGTACATTTGATTCACCGGCAGGAGATAAGTACATACTTTTTGCTAATGCTTATAAAGATGGTGTGGATACAATTAAATGGATATTAGACCAATTATGGTGTGACGGTAAAATAGCTTCCGCAGGAGCGTCTGCGCTCGGCATCAACGAATATTTCTATGCTGGTATGAATCCAGAAGGATTGGTTGCTCAATCACTAATGATTGCAACTCCCGATTTATACAGAACAGCGATCTACCAAGGTGGTGCGTTTAGGGAAAGTCTTGCGACTCAATGGGCTCAGATGACCGCTCCAGATAATTATGAGTATCAATTTGAAATGTTAACCACTCACTCAAAAAAAGATATGTTTTACAATTCAACTTCGCTCTTTATGGACATTGGTCCAACCTTTAAAAATGTGAGCTGTGCAGCTATACATATTGGGGGATGGTATGATGTTTTTGGAATGGGAACATTAGATGGATATATGGGGTACGATGATCTTGGACTTCCATCAGCGCAGGGAAAACAGCTATTAATCATGGGACCATTTACGCATGGTTTTCCAACTGAAGGAAAACAAGGAGAATTATTTTTCCCAACTAAATCCTTAAGTAGTTTTGATATATATATGGAATGGGAACAAGAACTTTTTGATTATGCTTTATTAGGAACACCATTTGATTGGACCGGAAATAGAGTCGCATATTATATGATGGGAGATGTTGATGATACTTCTGTAAATGCAAATGATTATCGTTATGCCAAAGACTGGCCTATTCCTTACGAAAATGATACTTGGTATTTGAGCATTGGAGATTCGTTACTAAAGAATACATTACCATTATTAAGTGCGAATTATTCATATCTATACGACCCACGAGATCCCGTATTAACATTAGGTGGTACCAATTTAGTTATCCCAGCTGGACCATACGATCAAAGAACTGTTGAAAATAGAAGTGATGTTTTAATATATGAAAGTTCTGTGTTGACATCACCTTATGAGATTGTAGGACAAATATGGGCACATCTTTATGTTAAATCCAATTGTACTAACACGGATTTCACAGTGAAAATTACAGATGTTTACCCAGATGGGCGTTCTATCTTAATAAACGATGGTATAATCAATGCGATTAGAAGAAATGGATTTAATGCTACAGCACCAGATTTAAACAGCATTGAATTTACAGAAGTTGATATAGACCTATGGTCAACTGCTTACCAATTTAATACTGGTCATAAAATCAGGATTGCTATTTCAAGTTCAAACTATCCACGTTTTGCTACGAACCCAAACACTGGAGCACCACAAGAAGCTTATTCTTATCAATATCTTCAAAAATATATTGCTAATAATACTATCTTAGTAGGACCTGATTATCCCTCTCACATTATACTTCCAAGACCTATCTAATAAATCTTTAAATAATTTTATATTATCTTTTTTTTTATTATTCTATCATTTTTAAAAATTCTAATTCATCGATGAAAGTTACACCTAAATCTCTGGCTTTTTTAAATTTCTTAGAATTAACATCGGGGTTATTTGTAACCAAATACCACAAATCGTTTGAAATGGCGTCTCTTATAACTCCTCCCTTTTTAATCACTTTTAATTTTGCTTCTTCTTTATTCATAGTTTCTAGATTTCCCGAAAAGTAGAATTTTATTAAAGTTAAATCAGCTATATTTGATCATCTTCCTTAAGTATTTAGTTTTGAAATTTTACAACAAGAAGATTAAACGAAGTAGCTTTTAAATTTAAATGACTATTAAAAATTTTTAATTTTTAGAATAAAGATAATGTATTTGTATGGTTATTCGGCCAAATAAACAACAACTAAGCCGTCAATGTTCTTAGTTGCTCTGATCTTTATCTTTCTTGGAGGCTTTTGAATCCCCCTTGACCAAATCTTTTCATTTACAGGTTGTGAAATAATTAGAGATTCAGGCTTGAAATGACGTTCCATAAATTCTCTGAGATATCTAATAGCTTTTTTAGCCCTTTTATTACGAGGGCCATGTCTTGCTTTTGCAAGAGGAATTACATATATTCTTTCATCTATAATTTCTTCTTTAGGGGCTTCTTCCTCTTCTAGTTCTTCTAATTCTTCAAGACCTTCTTCAAAAACTTCGCTAACTTCTTCTTCAGAAATCTCATCTAAACTAAATTCTTCGATCTCTTCTATTTCTTCGTCTTCTACTTTTTCAACTTCTTCAGAATCAGTTAGTTCTTCCTCTAAGTCGTCCAAACTGATTTCTTTTGTTTCTTTCTTTGCCATTTTAAATCAATAATGCAATAAATTTGTCTTTAACTTAATCTCTTTTTAATCTAGTATTTCGCCACTTTCTTCCCGAATAGGGGTTGTTTCTAATTTTGCCTCCAGTTCTCTTAACAACCCAGGTTGGAACTGAACGACTTTGGTTAAGCTTTTTAGCTCTTCTTAATTTTGAGGGTAGATCTTTATTACGGGCCATAACACTAATCTCAACATTTATTTTTTGATATTAAATTCTTTTTTTTTTCCTGTGGTTGTAATTTGTTCCAAAATTTTTTTAAATTCTCTATCGGGTAATGGAGTAGCTCCACGCAGCTTCCCAGATTGGTACAATTGTATTAATTGTAATTCGATTTGTTCAGCGAATTGAGGTTTTACTATTCTTATGTTTTCTAATCGTTGGCGTCCTTCTTGGCTCAATATTTGTCTCATTATGTGATATTTTTTGCTCGCGTATTCTTTTTGTTGATGTTGAGCATGTTGTTGTTGGGCTGCTTGTTGCTTTAATTCTTCTAGTTTTCTTCTTCTAATGTTTTCTAATTCATCTTCATCGCTCAAAGTTAGACCACAAAGATTATTTTATTCTTAAATTTATTTTCTTAAAATTGCGTACGCAGTTCTCTCTAAGAGACTTGTCCCTTCTGGAGAAACAATCCTACCTTTTTTATCTTGTTTTACGATTAAATTGGCTTTTTCTAATTGCTGCAATGCAACCCGAATGATTTTACCGCTTCCTTTAGCGCTGTGATGACGCCCTGGTCCTTTTCTGTTTTTTCCTCCGTAATCTTTTCTGAGTTTATTAACGCCAATCGGACCAAATTTTTTTATTTTTCTCAATAGTGAAGCGCTTCTGATAAACCAGAAATTTTCATGATCAATCGGAGCTAATTCCTTAAAAAATGCCGTCTTCCAAAATTGACTTCCTTCAGGCGGTTTAATTTCGGGAAACTCCTTCAATTTTTCTGCTAATGTTTTTATCAGTTTCTCGGGTTCTATGATATATATGCTAATAATTAATACACCAAGAATTAATTATTTATGATACATTTTAAAAGATTAAGTAGATTAAAAATTTTTTGATAATTATGGTATTTAGGGACAATGAATCAAGGCGAGTTTAAAAAAGTATTATTATCACAACCACATTGTACTTTGGGAAAAAAAGGAATTACAGATGAATTTATCGCTCATGTACAGCAATTACTTAAAAGATATAAAATAATAAAAATAAAAACGTTAAAATCTATAGCAACTAAATCAAATATTAAAAACATAGCAGACCAGATATCTCAAGCAACGGATTCACATGTTTTAGATGTAAGGGGTAAAACTATTATCGTTTCAAAGAGTCAAATTAAAAAATAGAATTAGAATTAACGTGAAATAACGTAAATGGCTAAAAATAAAAGAAAGCATCAAGCTATTATTAAACAAATAGCAGATACGAGAATGAAATATTTATTTCAAAAAGCACACGATATATTCCCAAATAATAAAGAATTAGCTAATAGGTATGTGTATTTAGCCCGACGATATGCTCAAAGAGCCAAAATTAAAATCCCCGCAATTTGGAAAAAAAGGATTTGTCATAAATGCAAGGGATTCCTTTATCCAGGAATTAATTGTAGAACGAGGATACATTCAAAAGGAAAAGGTTCTCATGT
>JAUWHC010000124.1 GCA_030606095.1 Promethearchaeota archaeon
AAGCATATGCTTAACATTAAAATAATTTTTTTCTTTTTTTTCATTGTATTCATTCTCCCTACATTAGTTTTTTGGACTTATAAAACACTCATTTTTAAAATTTTAAATTTTCTATATTAAATATTTAATTTTCACATAATTAAAATTGACTCTAAATAAGAAGAATTCTGTGATAAATATTTTAAGGAATGGAATAAAAGTATTGGGAAAAAGGATAAAATTTAAGAGAATCAGAAGAAAACTGTATAATGCATCATCAGGTATGAAAGAATTCATTATTCTAATGAGAATAACTCTTTGTAAAACGCTAAACTTCATTTATTTGCAGAATTCAGATATATGGTATAATTTATGAAAAATGAAGAACTTTTCCATATGGCAAAACATTTAAATATGATCATCTTCTATAGTAAATTAATATCTAAAAAAATATTAAGATTGAGATTTAAAGTGAAGAGAAGTACACAATCTAGGGACTTACCAAAAAGTCTTCAAGGAATAGAACTAATTTTAATGTATTTAAAGGAGAGGGATAAGAGAGCTACGAGTATTAAAAACGTAAGTGATAATACTAAAATTTCAATGAGAGTAGTTAAAAACATACTTTTACAGTTAGAAAAATTTAATCAGGTAGAGCGAGTATTAGAAAAAAATAACATATTACCAAAATGGAAAATTACAAAATTCGGTAAAAAGGTTCTTAAGCAAGCAGAGGGAATTGAAGAAGCCGCTATTATTTTAGATAGTAAAGTAGAATTATTAAAAGATATTGAAATTCCCGATAATATTGCTGAGCTGAAAGATAAAATTAAATCCTCCCATGAAACTATCGTTTTTAAATTAAACAATTTGCAAAACGAATTAAATAAGCTACTCGGACCTATATTAAATATCAACAATCCTTGTTTTGAAGATTTGCTAAGCTTTATAATAAAAAGAGTGAAATTTCTTAGACAAAAGGTCTCAAATTTACCTTATGACCCGTTAGCCAGTTATTTGATAAGAAAAAAAGGCGAAAAAGAAAAGAAGATAACTAAAGAAGAACAGAATTATGTGTTAGTTGAAATTTATTTCTTCAATTATTTAATAATGAATAAGTTAAACTTAATACTTAACAGTAAAATCAAATTGTCTCAATTAATTGAAGATCGAGTATTTCCTAACGCATTTTCATCCACGCACGACTTAAGTTCAGATTTAAGAATGCTTACTAATTTAATTGATCATCGAGAAATTATTAACGTGAACTTTCATGTATTTTCTAAGGAAGATTTGAAAAAATTATCAAATAACGAACTTGATTCTGAACTATTAGATCAAATTATCGAAACTTCAATAAGTGATGAAGAACAACAAAATGAATTGAAGGCTATTGTGTTAAGACTCCATAGTCAGTTAATTAAAGGAAAAAAAGAATTTAATAGTCATGTTATTGAAATCAAAGATAACATTCCCTTATATGCCTTGTATCAGCTAATTTTTGACGAGAATCCAGAGTTAGATTTTACTATTGAACAGTTAGAAGAGGTTATACATCTACTAGCTGATGAGGGGTATGTGCCAGGGATAAAAATTATTCAAGAAGACGAGGATCATTATCTAAAGGTTGTTCAGCTGAAAGAATACGATTTGGCTAAAGAAGAACAGGATATAATCTCTTACGCTATAAGATCTGAATCCTTTTCATTGGCTGACATGATTGAAGCGTCTGGTTGGAGTAAGGAAAAAGTAAATAAAATTTTGAACAATCTAACTGAAATAGGTATTTTAAGATATTCAAAATCGTTTTTACACGGCGAACGTTGGTATGTATCAACTGCATGGAACTGGAATAACGAAAAATACAAAATAAGGGAAGATATTGCAAGATTTGAATTAGAAATCCGAAATTTCATCGAAGTAAATTTAAAAATGCATTATAAAGAGGCTTGGTGGGAAGAGGGAATTCCTGAAATAATTAAAAACAAAGTTAGTAATAGGATAACAGATAGACAAAAGCAAGATCCTAAAATAGATGCTAATAAAATGAATTTTTTGGATTTCTCAGATTATTCATCTATTATATTAAGGAAAAGAAATTGGAGCAGTGTTTTTGTTAAGTATTTTCCAGATAAAAAGAGTTTAGATTATCCTCTTGAAAAATTAAGAATAATTAGAAATGATATATCTCATGTACGCATACAACCTGACGATTTAAACAGGTATTCTATATACATTGACGATATTAAGAAATATCTTAATCAAAATATATAAAATATATGACATTAAATTAAAAAGTATAAAAAAATGAAAATTAGATTTAAAAAAGAATTTATGGGTGAAAAATAATAAAATGTATCGAGAAGTAAAAGATAGGAAAGCAAAAGATTATAATCCAGATACAATATCTTGGCAAAGAGAAGGTAAAGACGATTTCACTACGCCGTTAATGCATATATATCCACAACCGGGTGATAAAATTCAAAACAAAAAATATTTTGTCGTTAAAGATTACGAAAAAGTTTTATTTTATAATAAAGGAACTCTAATTGACATCGCTGGTGGTGGAATTTACGAAATTGACAGAAGTGCAAGAACTAAAGGAACTGAAATTGTTTGGGTTGATACATCATTTCTTGATATCCCTTGGGGCATTCCAATCACGCATGGAATTCCCACTAAAGAAGGATGCACGATAGGCCTGCATGGAGATTTAAAACTTAAAATTAACGATGCAAAAATCTTTTATCAAAGGATCGTAGCTGGAAAGAAAATTTGGACAAGACAAGATATCAAAGATTGGATCATGAGCCTTTTACATACATCGCTTAGGGACGTTTTTAAAACATATACCGCTAATAGTATTATTTATGAAGATCGTGAACGAGTAATCCATCAAACTACTGCGAAAGTAACGGATGAATTTATTCAATATGGTTTAGAACTTACAACCTTTAATGTTAAAGACTTAAAAATGCCGGAGAAATACGAGCGAATTGAAGAATTAAATGTTAAGAAGAAAAATCTTCAAGACGATTTACTTAACGGAAAAATTACACAGGAAGAATACAACGAAAAAGCTAAGCTAATCGAAAGATTCATTAACGAAACTCTAGACGAATTGAAAAAATCTGAAGAAAAATTAAGTAAGATTTAAATTTTCATTCCTGCCTTAAAAAAACTTTCAGAAATATTAGAAACATTAGAAATATAGGATGAATATAATAATACATCAAAATCATATTTAATTGTAAAAAATAATAATAAGTGAAAAGAAATCTGAGAAAAACAAAAAAAAAGATTTTTTTAAGTTATTCTTCATTAGATTTTGACAATTTTCAAATCCCGAGAATTGCTGAACAGTTAGAAAAATATCCTGAAGTAGAGAAAGTATTTTATTGGGAACACGATAGTGAGCAAAATATTGTTGATTACATGGAAAGAACTTTAAATTTGAGTAATGTGTTTGTGGTATTCTGTTCAAAAAATTCCAAAAAATCTAAATCTGTAAAAGGTGAATGGGAGGCAGCTTATCAATTAGGAAAAAAAAAAACACTAAAAATAATTCCTGTTTATGAAGATGAGAATGATGTACCGGCCTTATTATTACCTATGTTAAATATTAAATTTTTAAAAGAAGATTTTAATATCTTTATTGAAAAACTTAGAGGGAGAATAAGCGATATTAAACCAGATATTAATAAAAATTCTTTAAAAACTATTCTTCCAAAATCAACTATGGAAGGTCTTACTACGAGTTTTGCCGAAATTACTAAAAGATCTATTTTATGTGAAAGGTTGAGGACATATAAAATAATACCACAACTAAGAGAAGGCTGCGTTATTCAAGATAGAGAAGAGGAATTAATTGACTATAGTGTCGGTGATACTGTCTATTTAATCTCAAATTTACCAACAAAAAAATACTCAATAGTATCTAAGATAGAAGCCCTTGAGAATGCTGATGAACCGAAAATTTTTGTTAAAAAGAGTAACCTAGGAAATTTAGGGGAAAATGACGAAGTTTTTATATTGAAATATAATCCAGCAGAAGCGTTAGAGGTGGATCTAAGTATCTCACACGAATATACTTTCATTACAAAAGGGGAATGGACTCAGAATATAAAGCCTTCTGTATTAGGAAAACTTATAGATGTGGGGGATGAGATCTCGTTTATGATTTCTTGGGAGGGTGGAGATCCTATTATTGGAACAGGAATAGTTGATTCCTCTTTACCAAGTCCACCGGTTTATATAGGAGAAAGTACTCGTATTATTATTGATAAAATATCCTATGATGAAATATCTAAATTAAAGAGAGAAAAAATTCAAAACCATATTGATCGAGTTGATATTTTAGAGAAACAAATTGAGCAAGAAACAATACAATTAATAAGGATGATCAAACAAAAAAATTATCCAAATAAAGGTCAAAAATATAATTTCAAAGCAATAAATCCCAAACATTTATTTAATGCGGTTTTAGGTATTTTTAAAGGATTAGATATAATTGAAGAACCAATTGAAAAATTTTTTGACGAAAAAGATCAAGATTATTTAGCCTCAGCAGTGTTTCTAACTGAGCAAAACACAAATTCTTACCAAATGATTGACGTGCAAGTAATTGCTACTGAAAATTCAGGAATTTTGGTAATTTGGGTTACTGGTGAAAATGAAACGAATATATCAGATACTTTAAAAAAATACGACTCTAGAATCTCTCAATTAAAGCAAGAATTGGAGCAAAAAGTAGAAGTTTTTAGTGCTCAATGCCCAGAATGCGCAGCAGATCTTCCTATAAAAAAAATAGATGTGAATGGATTAGTAGAATGTATACATTGTAATAAAGTCTCTAAAATTCCTAAAGTTTTAAGATATTGAATAAAAGAAAATAAGATAAATATGACTCAAACCAGATATACGAGATTAAAAGCAATTAAAGATTTCGGATACGATATCGATTGGGACGATCTTAAACAGTTTCATATTGGAATAATCGGAGTAGGAGGACTTGGATGTGTTTCCTCAGAAATGGCAGCTAGATGCGGAGTTGGAAAAATAACTCTTTTTGATTTTGATACTGTAGAAATTGTCAATTTAAATCGCAGCATGTTTAAGATCGAACATATAGGACAACTGAAAGCAAGAGTTGCTGCTATTACATTAAAAGAAATTAATCCTGATGTGAAAGTGCAATACTATGAAAAAGATATTATGGATCCGAGTTTTGAGTCTGCCTTTGAAAGAGAAATAGAGCAAATAGATATAATTTTAAATGGATTAGATAACATTCCTGCTCGTGAATACCTTAATGTTAAATGTATTCTCTTAAATACACCTTTTATCGATGCAGGAGCCTCAAGAAGTGGATTATCAGGCTATATTCATCCAATTATTCCATATAAAACAGCGTGTGCGAAATGCCTTAGTAGTATTTCAATTGATGTTCCGGATGAGAGGGGAGAACCATGCGTAGCGTCTTTACCGTCAACAATGGCAATTTTAGCTAGTATTCAAATTCAAGAAATGTTAAAATATCTTCTTAAATTTGGACAAATGATTGATTATCTCATGTATGATATGGTTACAGGCAATTTCTTAAGCTATAAAACTAAACGAGATGAGAACTGTCTAATTTGCGGGAAAGAACCTCAAAATATTAATAATTATGTAAGACCAAAAATCTCTCAAAAAGCTTTAGACGATTATATTGACAATATTAAAAATGAAAGGTGATAAATTATCGAAGAATTCTACATTCCTGAAGTATTTATCGATGCTATAAAAAATCAAGCATTGCACAGTCAAAACGAGATATATGGTTGGCTAATTGGTTATCAAAAAAATAAAAAATCTCATGTTTTAGCAATTATCGAATGTAAACGATTCGAACAGCAAACTCTTATAAGCGCAATTCCACAAACTCAGGAATTTCAAGAAATAAGTTCAATAATGCCTCAAGGAATTGGTCCTATTGGTATTTATCACTCCCATCCATTTTCTAGCGAGATTTTTCACAGTCATACTGACGATACGACTCTTTTAAGCCTAAGTCGCCAATTTCCTAATTGTGTTTCAATTGTAACAAATGGAGAAGAAATTAAATATTATCAAATGAGTAAGAGTAGTAAAACAACGGAAATTAAGGTTAATTTTATTGAACCAAAAATTCCAAAGTTTCTATTGATATCTCTAGAAGAAAATTTTAGAATTAATGTTAACGTAAATAAAAAGGCAAATAATGTTAGAATAAAGATTCTGAATGAAGTAAGAAATTATTTTGAAAGAATTTGGAATGATTTAGAATTTTTTTTCAAAGACTCGAAAATTTCTAATAATGAAAAAATAACACCATTTTTGGTAGATAAACTTGATTCTAAACCGGTGAATTTAAAAATACGAAAAAGACATAAAGCCACTAACGACAATATAATCGTTATAGACGATTCTGATGATTCTGAATCTTTTTTAAAATTAAATTTAACCGCAAAATGCCTCATTTATAATGTTGGCGAATCAGACACATTTCAAAGCCTTAATCAAGCGATTAAAACGGAGTTGTTAAGTAATAATATCATCCAGAAAGTATATCACTCTATTTTTGACTATGACAAACAACAAATTATTGTTCCAGAAGAATGGTACCTTAGTTTTTTCGGATTTTACGTTAAAATTCTATGTTTTAATGACAGATCATTAAATACAAAAAAATTCTCTCAGAATACTCTCATGTTTTTCTCAAATACAATTTCTTTATTTAGGTCTCTTTCGAATATTAAAATGTCCGATAAATTAAGATTCCTAATTGAGTTATTTTTAACAGACGCAATAAAAATCTCCAAAAATTTTATTTGGAATAAGGAATACAGTAAATACTTAAAAAATTTTAAAAAAAAGATCAAGATTAAGAATTAAAAATAAATAAAAAAAAGTATAATCTAAATTAAAATAAGAAAAAAATCAATGGTGAGTTATGTTTTGGCTTCTGAATTAAATACAATATATTTTGTAAATAAATTTGGTTCTGAAAAGAAACAAATACCATTTCCTGTTGCTCCGAATATTAAATTAATGGATGTTATACCAGAAATCTCTAAAAAGTTTGGAATATCCTCCCAAAATATCTGTATAGCCAATATGGGCGGTCAGGTTTTGACCTCATCAGATATGCTTAGCTCTATTAAAGAATTGGTTAACAAATTCGGTAATACATTTGATATTATAGATCGAGGTATAGTCGGTTGATCTCGTCGAAAAA
>JAUWHC010000087.1 GCA_030606095.1 Promethearchaeota archaeon
ATTTTGTGAATACATTTAAATATTTTGTCACACATTTAAGTAATAGATGATAAAAATAGATGCTTCTTCACTAATAGTCTCTTTGAAAATGAATTTTATTGATGTATTAAATAAATTGTACGAAGATCTAATTATTACTGAAGCAATTTATCAAGAAGTAATCATTAATGGTAAAAGTAAAGGAAAAGAAGAAGCAATAATTGGAGAGAAATTAATTAAAGATAAAAAAATAACTATCCATAAAGTTGATGAGGAATTGATGGATTTAAAATTAGGTTTAGGAGAGACTGAAGTAATACATAATTCAATAAATGTAAAGTGTCTGTGCATGATGGAGGATAAAAAAGCTAAGAGAATCGCTGAAAGTTTTAATTTGGATGTTAGAAAAATACCAATCTCGATATTGGAAGCTTATCAAAACAAAATAATTGATAATTTAGAATATGAGGATTATCTAATAAAATGGATAAAATATGCAAGCCCTTCATATGAAGAAGTCTATTTTGTCAAAAAAATAAAGGAGTTGTTATAATTTAATATGACTAACCTGTCTGTAAGAATGAAAAAGGAAACGCTCGATGAACTCGATCGAATTGCTGAACTGCTTGGAATTGATAGAGCCACAATTGTACGGAAAATTATCGATACTGGAATTGAACAACAAAAAATAGATGTTGCAATTGATTTATATCAAAAAGGTGATACCTTAGAACGCGCAGCAAATATTTCTGGAGCCTCGTTATGGGATTTATTTGATGAAATGAAAAATAGAGGAATAACCTCAAAATTTGATATTGATCAAGAGAAAGGAACATATCTACGCGTTTTTGGGAAAAATAATGAAGATTTAAAAAAAAAGATAAGAGATCTCCAATAACTTCATCGATATGGTTCAATGATACTTTTTATACTCTCTCAATTCGACTAAGCGTTCCCGAGTTATAATGACTTCAAATAATCAGTAATATGTTGGAGTCTTTGTTTCTTACTCGATTTCTATACTTGTTCCTTTTTCTTTTTCTTTTAATTTTTTCAACTTGATCTCAAGAATCCCATTGGTATAGCGAGCCTTAGCGTAATCTGAGTTAATAGCGTCTGGCAATTCTATCTCTTTGAAATATTTCCTCCCTAAAATACTTTTTTCGGTAGAAATAGTTAGAGATCGGTTTGTAGCGTTTATTTCAATATCCTCTTTATTCACTCCAGGCATTTCAGCAATAACTACGATTTGGGCCCCCTCTTCGTTCACTTCCACCAGTGGTTCTCTCGTCTTTCTTACTTTGGCTTCACCTGTAAGGGGTTCCTTTCCAATATTACCGAACGAACCCATACTAGGTTTTCCGTCTGGACCGATACCAATATTGAATCCATACATTATTGGTCCTTTAATTCCAAATTTAGATTTATTTTTCATAAATTCTCTTGTAAAATCTTCCGGCGAAAGTCCTTGTAAATCTTTCGGTAAATTTTTTGAGATTTGTTTAAAAATTTCTTTAAACATTTTCTGAAATTCTTTTGAATTAAATAATTTAGCAGGGTCTAAATTTCTGAAAGGGTTGTTGGGACCCCCAAAACCTTTAAACATATTAAAAATGTTATTATATTCATCTTCATCTTCTTTATCTTCATCTTCATAATCGTCTTTACCCGGCATAGTATCACATCATAGTAAAATATATATAGATATTAATTTCACTTAAATTTTTAAATATAGATTTAAATATAAATACTAAGCTAGAAACATAATAGCTTTTATTCTAGAAAAAATTGTTTAGTTTAATAAAGTTATTCCAACTAAAAAGTTTGTTATTTAAAATCAAGACTAATTAAGAATAATAAAGTAGAGTGGATTTGTATGTATTCAGAGCTTTCTGACGATGATAAGGAAATGTATCTTGATGTTTTGCGCGAAGCACCAATCCTACCTTTCTCCAATTTTGTCTCTCGAGGGGATATACCTGATAGAATTGATATTTCGCGGCCAAGAAGTTATATTGATCGTGAAGTTTATAGATTAGTACGCCAGACATCGCGCGATAAATCAAGTAGAATGTTACCGTTGTTAGGTTCAGCGGGCACAGGAAAAACTCACGCCTACCATTCATTTAAGGACAAAGAGAGAGAAAACAAAAAAAAGATAGAACAAACTGTTGAAGCAGAAGAAATAGAGGCGAGTCAACTGGAACCAGTTGATTGGACAATAGTTTATGTACCGAGCCCACCTGCTGCAATTCGAGTTTTACTCCACGTATATACTTGCATTATTGAAGAATGTGGCCCAGAAATTCTCGATATCGTCTCAAAAAAATTAGTTAGAGAAAAATGGGGAGGTAAAAAGGGGGGATTGTTTCAAAAACCTAAAATTGATGAAGTTATTCAAATAGGCATAAGAGAATTCCCTGGAGTATTTGCTGATTGTGTTAAGGCCCTTGTAACTTATCAATTAGATAAAAATAAAAGAGGTCTTGCTGAAAGATGGCTTCTCGGTGAAGATTTACAAGACGAAGAATTGAGTGAACTTGGAATAAATTCTGTCGTGGAAGAGGACGATGTATGCCTTGCCATGATTAAAATTATTACTGAAAATTTAGATAGAGTGCTTATTCTTTATTTTGACGAGTTAGAGTCTCCGTATAGGATGCATGGCGAAATTGCAGAACAAAAATTGCTTGAAATATTAAAACGATTATACAATGAAGTTAAAAGTTTAGTTATTGTTGTTGCTGTTTTAAAAGAAATCTGGCCACGTGTTTTAGAGATCGCAGATCAACCACTACGCTCAAGGATGGAACCTGAACAAGAGTTAAAACCTTTTAGTTTGAACGATTTAAAAATATTCTTTAGTAAGTCTATGGAAGCCTTTTGGGAAGATAATAATTTAAATCCTCCATTATACCCGTTATTTCCGTTAAATGAAAAATTAATTGAGATGATTTTTGAAAAGACTCAAGGAAATCCAAGGAATTCCATCAAACTTTGTAGAAGATTTATTGAAAAAATTGTGACTGATGAAATGAGCGTAGAAGAATTATTAGAGGCCGGCATAGATATAGTAGCAACAGCAAAACCGCAAACAGAAGAAGAAGAAATCATAGATTTTTCGAAGCCTAGAGAAATTATTAAAAGAACTATTGAAGAAATATTAGCAGAAGAGGAATATGCGATTGATGTTAATCCTCAATCGGTTGCGGGTGCTGCGCTAAAATGTATTGATCAGGTAGGAGAACAAAAAGGAAAAAAATTTAAAACTCAAATGGAATATAAATTTATGCTTGGCAAGAAATCTCAAACTTTAGCTGCTTTAATTGAAACTGGGGATAAAAAATGGGGTTTAGAAATACCTTCCTGTAAGAATTTCGATAGAAGCGCAGGCGTTGCTGGTTATTACGCAGTTAAACGATTGAAAGATGCTATTGAACAAAAAGCTATTAATTCAGCCATACTAATCGTGCCAACTGGTAGTGGCGGTGCGAAATTTGACATGATTTTGCAAAACAATTCAGAAATTCATAAAGTCGAGTTGAATAACGAGTTAGGAGAAAATTTAATAGCAAATGCGTTAAAATCCCCAACTAAAGAAGGATGGGACATTGCAAAGATAATTTTCCCCGATATTGGAGAATATGTCCCTCCTCAAGTTGAAGAACCTTCAGAGGAATTATAAGGAGCTTTAAACATCTCTTTTTTAAATTAAAAATAATTAAAGTTTTTCGAATTGCTCTTTGATTTTTGTGTCTAAATTAAACAATTCTTTTGCTAGTTGGTCTGCTCTCTTGAAATTCTTTAATAATTCAGTTAAACTTATTGTTAATTCGTGATCCTCAAACGAATTTGAAATATTTATTAAAGTATCTACAGGTCTGATTAACTCGTGATATAGATGAAGTTTATTATGTTGTAACTCCTCAATTTTTTTTTCCATATCTCTATATATATTTTCGCGATCTTTAATTAAATCGGGAAATTTTTCTACTTGATCAGCTTTACTTGTCAAAAACAAGACTACATCGTTTTCTTGGATGATATTGGCTAATTCAGCAGCTTTAAGAAAGCTTTTCCTAGCCTTTTTATAAAATTTATCGTTTAATAATTGCTCAGCAAGTTTGATTTCCACTGACAACTTCTCAGGAATGTCTTCACCTAAATCGATTAATTCTCTAGCTTCTTGCAACTTTCCATCGTCAAGCATTTTTTTGGTTTTATCATTGATGGTTTCTTTAATCATAGTCGGTTCTTTTAATTTTTCCATTAAAGTGAAAATGGAATCAAATTCTTTTTTGAGCAACGCTTCTAATTTTCCTTTGTCCTTTGAAAATTCTTCAACAACTTTAGCAGCGATGTTATCGAGTATACTCTTCAAAGAAACTAAGTCTTCGTCTTTTTCAAAGACGAAACCTAAAAAGAGATTGTCTCTTTCAATAGATTTTGCGCTTATTTTTGACGAATAAAACCTTAAATCTTCTCTCCAACATATTGTATCCAAAAATTCTTTTTGGATGTGTTGTTCTTCGAAATCTTTTAAAATTTCTGGATCGATTTTATTTTCTTGAGCCAAATAATATTCTGCTAATACATTTGGTCCAAAAGATTCGTCAATTTCATAGAGATATATTCCAACTGGCATAATAATGATTCTCAGTTTATTTTTTCTTTTATTATTAATTACTAGTTAAGGTTATTTTTAATTCCTCTTCATGAAATAAAAATTTTATTCTATTAATTTTTATAATTACGAAACAGCAATAGAATACGGATATAACCCTACACCCTCTATCCCATCAACCATTACGGCATTTGGGATTACTTTCTTAATTATATTATACCCCGCGTTGACATCGGCGTTCAAGACAATTCCTTTCTTGCTTCGAAATAATCCCCTGCTAATTCGCTTTCCGACATAGTTTTTGTGTTTTTGAATCGATTCGTTGTCTAAAAAACTGCATTTAGAAGTGTAAGATTCCTCTTCTAAGATAACATCGATTCCTACTAATTTGGATTTGTATCGAATTTGAGAAATCAATTTGAAATAAGGAAGCTGAACGAATTTTTGGTTATTTATATGCCCTATGTTTATTTTTTGTTTCCAGAATTGATTATACCCGATAATTATCGTTCCAAAATTATTATCGACACAATAATTAATAATTTTTCTTGAAATTTTGTGGAATTGGTCGTTAATTTTGTTATTTCGCTTTTTAGTTAGCTTTTGAATTTTTCTCGTTTCAAACGCGATCCCTCGCTTATCTTTATCACTCTTATATTTTGCTAATTGTTTGTTATAGAATTGGTTAGTGGACTTCGCAATGCCGCCTTTAATAATTGCTGGTTGTAGTCCTGCATTATTTACCATAGTTACGATATTTGCTAATCCTAAATCAATCCCTAAAATTCTTTTTCTATCTAACTTCAGATTTTTTACATCTTTCTTGTATATAATCTCTACAATGTAGTATAATCCCTTAGGAACGATCCTTACTTGATGTAATTGGCTTTCAATACGCGTTTTTATTGGAGATATGGTGACTTTTTCAGGAAAATGTAAGTAGCCCTCCTTGATTCGGCATTGCTGATTAGTGAAAATAAGCAAGAATTCTCCGTTCTTCTTCTTATACTTTGGAGGTCTAGGGCGGCTTTGATATTTTCTTGGTTGTGCTCTCCATTTTTTAAGGGAATTAAAAAACGATTTCCAATTCTTATCAACCAATCTTAATATCTGTTGAGCTGTTTGTGAAGGAAGTTTCTTATACGCCTCTTTATCTTTTAACATATACCATAAATCGTAGTATCTTAGCCAGTCTCCTAAATGAAAGAGTTCTTGCCTCACGTAATAATTTGCCACATTATAGATGTTTTTGGATAAATGGCATAAGTACGAGAGGTTTGCTGTCTTTTTTATCTGGATTTGTTCGGTTAGTCTCATTCCTATTTGTTTCAATAGGCATTTATACTAATATAAAGCGAGAGTGTGTAAATTTACAGATAATTTACAGATATTTTAAGGAATTTATAAATAAAGGGAAATTAAAATTACTTGGATACAATATTAATATTAATTATTCTATTATAGAATTTGAATCAATAATCTAATTTTGATGTGAAATGTCATTTAGAGAAAATACTGTTAAAATTGTAAGTACTCTTGGTCCCGCTTCGAGTTCAAAACAGATGATTAAGCGTTTAATTGATGCTGGCGTTGATATTTTTAGATTGAATTTTTCTCATGGAACCCACGAAGAAAAGGGTGAATTAGTTGATAGAGTTAGGAGCGTAGATGACTATGTTGGGATTATGGCAGATATTCAGGGACCTAAAATAAGGGTTGGTAAATTTAAGAATGACGAGGCGTATATATTGAATGTTGGACAACAAGTAGATGTCTACGAAAGTGAAATCCCTGGAGGCGGAGACCAAACTCAATTTTCCATCCCCTTAGTAGGATTTTTGAAATCAATGAAAAAAGGAGATTTGTTCTATGTTAACGACGGGATTATTAAAATTCAAGTTAAAAGTAAAGAAAAGAATCATTTGATAGGAGAAGTAATTGCTGGTGGATTAATAAGCAACAATAAAGGTGTAAATATCCCCGCTGGAGACTTAAAACAATCAGTTCCCACAGAAAAAGATATTAAAGACCTTGAATTTATTGCTGATCTAAACCCCGAATTCGTAGCAATTTCATTTGTATCTAGAGGAGATGATGTCCTTACAGTTAAAAAACTCCTTGAAAATTACGGAAATAACGAAATAAAATTAATTTCAAAGATCGAACGACCTATAGCATTAGATAATTTTGATCAAATTTTAGAAGTGTCCGATGGTATCATGATTGCGAGAGGTGATTTGGGTGTCGAAATTTCTCCAGATCAAGTGCCAATTGTGCAAAAAGATTTAATTTATAAGTGCAATCGAGAAGGAAAACCCGTTATTGTAGCAACCCAAATGCTGGAATCAATGATTAACACGCCAGTTCCAACTAGGGCAGAAGCAAACGATATATATAACGCGGTTATAGATGGTACTGATGCCGTAATGCTTTCTGCTGAAACAGCAGTCGGAAAATACCCAATAAATGCTGTCGAATTTATGAATAAGATTGCGGCAACTGCAAGTTTGCACGCACCATTGAGGTCTCCAGATGATTACGATTCTGATCGATTAACACATACACAAACTCTTGGACACGCAATACATGCTCTTGCGCACGAAATGGAAGAATTAAATTTTAGAGGTAAAATTGTAGTTATTTCGAGAAAAGGTTACGGGGCTAAAATGATTTCGAAATTTCGCCCACGCTTACCTATTATCGCAATAACTCCATTTAAAAAAACTGCAAGGGAATTAAACCTAATTTGGGGCGTACAACCCATCCATATAGAAAAAATTGACTTTTTTAATTTAGATGTTGAGGATTTAATCGAACAATCTGTAAAATACGGCGTTGAAACAGGTAACATCGACGAAAATGAGCATGTTATTATTTTATTAGTCTCGAGAAAATTCCAAAGACGGGGAAACCTAGTCGGACTTTATTATGTTGGCGAGATTCTTGAACCAGATACCAATCAATAATTCAAGTTAAAAAAGCATTTAATATTCATTTTTCATTTTTCTTAATTTCTCTAAATTATGTGATTCTTACATTCAAACTTATTAATTTATTATGATCAATTTTAAATTTAAAGAATATGAATAATATAGTAGTTTTAAATTAATTTTCAATAAAATATACATTAAATTTAACAATCTATATTAAGGATTGAGGTAGAAAAAAAATGGGAGAAATTGAAAAAACTGAAAAAGAAACTGAAAAAACTGAGTGGCAATACGCCTCATGGGTATCTCAATTAGGAAAATGGGCTTGGATTATCGGCGTTATAAACGGCCTCGTTGGAATAATATGGAGTATTTATCTAATTATCGTGTGGTTACCTATTTTGGTCTATTTTCCAGGAGCTTTTGTGCCTACAGAGGCGATATGGTGGATTATTGCAAGTATAGTAGGAATTGTAATATCACTACTTATTATAAGACCTAAATTCTCGAAACCATGCGGAGAAAAAGATTGGGATGCATTGTATGGCTGGGTATTAAATTTAGGTGGTTTTAATGTCCCTTGGATGCTCATATGGGGACTTCTTTTATTTATCTTTGGATGGTATGGCTGGGCGGGATTAGCCGTTTTAATTCCAGCTGCTATGCTAATATTTATGGGTCCGAAGGAATATAATTGGTCTTCAGGAGAAAAAAAAGCAGAAAAATAGAATCCAAAATTTTTTTTTTTATTTTTTAATTTTGTACCTAAAAAAAATTAAATCTTAATGTTTAGCTTCGTTGTTATTTCTTTATATCTGGAACGTAAAGTAACTTCTGTTATTCCTACTTGATCGGCAATTTCTTTCTGTGTTAATTCTAAGCCCTTTATCTTACTTGCTAAATATATTGCCCCAGCTACTATTCCTTTTGGATCTTTGCCGCC
>JAUWHC010000331.1 GCA_030606095.1 Promethearchaeota archaeon
TTGGCTATCAATAATAATATTACCTTTCTTTGCCATGTTAACGACTTTATTATCTAAATCCTTGTCAATGTCAGGATGATCTTCGACGTAATTTGTATATTCTTCTAAAGACATGTCATTTTCTTTTGCAAGATCTCGAAACGCTTGTCCCGTTGAGTAATAGAGTATCCCGAGGCGCTCTGCCATTATTCTAGCAATTGTAGATTTTCCCGTCCCATGGAGTCCAGATATAGCAATTATCATTTTTACAATTATTAAAATTGAATTTAGCTGTTAAAAGAAATTAAAACCAGAAATTATTTAATATTTTTGAAATTTCAAGATCGGATTAACCTTCTGATTGCCACACAGATTCTTTTAGTAAGGTTTGCAAACATTTAGCACAGTACCTTCCGCTTTCAGGGCGATTTGCTCTTCTGGAAACCCTATCTGTTTTTTTCATTTTCGCCGGTCTTAATCTTGGTATAGCTTGAAGCGATTTTTTGCAAATGGCACATTGAGCCTTACTAGGTTTTTTTCTCCAATAATGAGAAACATTCTGATTTCCAGGAGTTTTCAGTTTTTTTCGTTTTTGAGCTTTTGATCTTAAACCCGGTCTTGGCAAGTTCAAATTACCTTTAGTTTTTCAATTAATTCAATTTGAAGTTTTATTGATATGGAAATTAATTAAATTTAATTAATTTTATTATTTTTGTTACTTCCCAAGATTCAATTTTTTTTTGAATTCTTTAAACACTACATACAAATCGTCTGCTAAGGTATCTCTATAATTTTTATTATTAGCAATTTTTTCTTCGTTTTGTAAGATTTCTTCGAAGATTTTTTGCAATTTTATCTTTTCTAATTCTAAACCGGGAAATCTATCAAGATTTTTCTTCAAATCTTTAAAAAGTCCAAAAATTAACTCGTTATTATCAAAACCACTTAATTTTAACGCGTCTATTAGCGTTATGAAAGAGGCTGTAATTTCAGAAGTAATCCCGGGAATTTCAAGAATAGAAGAACTAAGCGATTCCGAGAATTGGTTAGTAGAAAAGTTAAGAGAAGAAATTTTGTTAATAATGTCAATAGCTTTATAATAATCATCAGTAAAATTCATGTGATTCAATATTTTTGAAAGGACTATATTATGCTTATTTAACGATAAGTTAAGCCCTAATAAATCATTCATAGCACTCTTAATCGATCTTTGAAAAAAAATTTCTTTTAAAATACCTTTTTGATATTTTTTATTTAAATTAAGTATTGTATTTACTGTTGCAAATATTTCAGATTCAAGCTCAGATTTAATTTCAATAGAGTTTTTTTTATGATTTGTCATTTCTCTAAGGCTAGTATTGTAACGCTATATTATAAATGTAGGGCGAAATAAAAAAATACTGCAACAATTATCCCAATTGTTAATGACGAGATGAGCACGCGAAACGTGGATGAGTTGGATAATTCTCTAATAGCAAGGGTAATTAATATAGGAACCCACACGGCAATCGTTAAAGCGTCAATAAGATGAAGCACCGTCCAAGTTGGGGATACAAACATAGAATTGAGATCAATCGATAAGAGATTAGGAATAGTAATATTTGGGATTCCAATTAAAATTATTAAAATCTCAATACTATTTATTAATAAATAGGGTGCAAACGCACACAACATCATTTTAGATTTTGACGCTTGCTGTTGATGCAAAGTTCCTCCTTTATAGATGCTAAAAGGACTCATCTCAGCTTCACTATATTTTTCTATTCCTTCTTTCTTTTCTCCAAAACGTGCTTCTAACTTTTCTGAAAAATCAACGGCAAAATCTGCCCCTTTAGTAAAAAACCATATCATTATTAGACCAAAAATAAAATAAAACAAAAATCCAAACGCAAAAAAGGCTATAAAAGCGGCTAAATCTATAAAAAACCTACCAAGGCTAAAAGGCGGTATGCTCTGAATAGAAATATGTGAAAAAAAGGCTAAACCCATGAGTCCATAAATGAACGAATTAAATAATAAAATTTTGTATCCTGGAGCGTTTTTCCTCTTATGGTTTATATTCCAAAAAGCCCTATTTGGTTTAGTAAACAACCAAAGTATTGTAATATACCAAGGGGCAGGAGAAATGAATTCTTCTTCTATACGTTTAAATATAGAAAATTCTTCTATCCTTTCACTTCTAAGTCGTTTACCACAAAAAGCACACACGAACGAGTCGAGTCGATTATAGTTGCCACATCTAGGACATCTATTAGATATGTTTGTTGACATGGTTATTTAGCACTTTCTAATTTTTATATTTATCATATAATTGTAATCATTTAAAAATTTCTTTAATGAGAGCATTTTTTTTGAATTTAAAGGTATTAAAAAGTTAATATTTCACTTAATTTATAGAATTTCGTAAAAGTACAAATACAGAATACAAATCTGACTAATATTCAATTAAATAGTGGTTATTATGTTTTAAAATCTTATAACTTTTATCTGTAAATAGTTTAATTAATTCTAAATTAGTTCGTGTGTGACTCGTAATTTCAAATACTTTTATACTTGATGGGGCTTTAGTATAAGCCATTAATGGAATCAATTGATCGCTAAGGTAATTATCAACAGGAATTTCGTTTTGAATGTATTTAATCATTTCTTTAGCAGCAATATAACCTAATTTTTCTGATGAGAGTCTTTTTTCCCCTAAAATAGTGCCTGTTGATATTATTGCTCCGGTGTTAGAACAAGCCCATAAACATAAGCCTACTCCAGGACTCAATGAATTTACCCAAATTTCTTTGATGTCCGTCTTGATCCCTAAAGTTTTCTTTATCTCCATATTAATAGATTTCTTAATTCGATTTGCAATGTTGTTTCCATTACGTTTTAGATGATTTGTCAGAACAATTTCCCCTTTGATTAGATCTACAGTCCCTAAATTAGTAAGATTAATAGGTTTAAGGTTATTTTTTGGAGGAATTATCGTACAATTAGTCTGAGCTCCTCCCTTAGGATAAAATCCAAATTTTTTAATTTCTATATTAATTGTCAATCCAGATCTTTTAAATATTTGATAAATAACATTAGTAAGGTAATTTAAGCTAGGTGCCCATTTACCGAAAGTACCTCCTCCTTCGAGTATAATATTAATTTTATCCTGTTGAACTAGCCTTAAACACGCAATTTGAATTGGTTGGAGTAATAACCCTATGCTTGCTGCTGTATTAATTTTTACATGTATTTTACTTTTTAAAGATTTATTATTAGGAATAAAAGTAATTTCTTCAGTTCCAACATTGCAATTGCTTAATTTACTATTGGTTAGATTAGCCAGGGCTTTAAGACCTAGTAAGTGTTGTAATCTTAAACCAGGTTTAGGGCGATTAGCACGAATATTCTTTATTCTCAGTGGCTTATTAAATAGAACTGAATATCCCGCGCTAAGACGTAGGATTGCTCCGCCTCCTTCTCCAAACGAACCATCGATTTCTAAAAAATCGCTTCCATTCAAAATTAATCTCCTTTTTTATATAATGTTTTTATACGTTGTATACCATCATAACCTTTTATTAAATTTACGACTTCCTTAGGCACTAAAACCGTCCAATTTTTATTTCCTTTGCTTATTAATTTTCTTACATTTGTTGCGTTATATTTTTTCTTAAAAATTTCTAATTTCTCTCCTACAATAAATCCCTTATTTTGAAAAAGTTGTCGAATCCAATCACTATTAGAATATATCGTAT
>JAUWHC010000279.1 GCA_030606095.1 Promethearchaeota archaeon
AAAATCGTCAAAGCAGAGTAACCACCTAAAAAAGAGACAGCCGATAATGATAACGTGAAAACTAGCAAAAATCCTCTAACAACCCACCTAAAGAGCCTAGAATACCTCATATTCATCACTTTTTATTTAGATATTTAAGATTAACAATAAAAAGATTAGAGGAATATATAAATTTTTTGAGAACGAATTTATTGATTAAAAGTTGTTTTTATTGAAAGAATTATTTCTCAATTCTTACAAAATACTTTTTTCTAGATATAGTAAACTAACAACCTTCTAATTAGTTATAAAATATTGGTAATACCTATAAAATTCTAAAATTTATGCCAATTATCAACCTTTCCCTTGAAGGAAAGACCAGCCCTAAGGTTATCATGTTGTGCCTTTGCCACCGAGTTCAAGACGTACTTCATTTGTAACGCTTTTTTCATTACTTTGGATGTCTTTAAATACGGCACGGGCACAACCGTATATCACTTTATCTTCAAAAATTTTCAAGATAAGTTCATCTATTAACCGTATACATTTGAATTTTTTTTTATGAACAACAAACCTACTTTTTTGCCTTCCACTTCTCCTATCGCCGCATCCACTATAATTAATGGTTTTTTTTCCAATTCAGGAATGATTTCCTTTTCGATGTAAACTTCAACACGCTGGTTCTTAAAGTTTTCGTTTTCAATGTCAATATCCTTCCATTCGATAAAATCGTGGTCATCTAGGAGTTTGTATTTTTCTACTAACTCGACAAAATTCCCACAGAAGCACATTGTTCACGATTCAGCGGAATGATAAAAAAGTACTACTACTAATTTTTCTGATTCAATTTTTTGTTGTTCTTCTAAAATATACTCCAAAGCTGTTTTTGAAAATGATAATTTAAACACTCATCACCAGAAATTTTTTTTAGAATATTCTATTTTATATGTTATAAAAATATAAATTGAAATAATTAGTTTATATTTTAAATCGAATGTATTTTTATAAATTTAATTAAAAATTTGATGTTTTATGGAAACAAAAGAAATTAATGCACATGCTATAGAAATCGATGATGTTAAAAATATATTAAATACATCCTTAGAAAAGGGTATTACTGAAGAAGAAGCACAAAAACGGTTAGAATTTTATGGTTTCAACGAACTTAAGGAAACTAAGAAAATTTCAGCTTGGCAAATACTATTCAACCAATTTAAGGATTTTTTAATATACTTATTGATGGTGGCTATCGCGATATCCTTGATTGTTGGCTTTTACGAACTATCAATTGGAGAAGAACCTTCAGAATTCTTGGATGCCTTAGTAATTTTTATAATATTGATTCTCAACGCGATTTTAGGTTTTTATCAAGAATACAAAGCTGAGCAAGCAATTGAAAGCTTGAAAAAATTAGCTCCACATTTTGCGAAGGTTAAGAGAAATGGTATAGTAAAAGAAATAGATGTAAAGTATGTAGTTCCAGGAGATATCTTAAAACTTGATGAGGGTGATAAATTACCATCAGACGCCAGGTTAACTAAAGCCTATTCATTATACATTGATGAAGCAATATTAACAGGAGAATCCGCTCCAGTAAAGAAAACTATTAGCGTTGTTGATAAAAATCTGATTTTAGCAGATAGGACTAATATAGCTTATAGTAACACGATAATTACTCGAGGTAATGGTCAAGCTATAGCAATAGCGACTGGAATGAAAACTGAAATTGGAAAGATCGCTGAAAAGATTCAGGAAGTAGAACCAGAACAAAGTCCTTTCCAAAAAGAAGTTAATCGTTTTGGAAGACAGCTCGGAAAAATAATAGTAATTATATGTTTAGCTGTTTTTGCTATCGAGCTTATCATTATTTTAACAACCGAAGGATTAAATTTCCAAAAAGAAGAAATCGAAGAGATCATAGGTGCTGCCACGATTGCTATTAGTTTAGCGGTTTCTGCGGTACCTGAAGGTTTAGTAGTGGTTATTACAGTCGTAATGTCAATAGGAATGCGTAAAATGGCTGATAAGAATGCTCTTGTTAAAACACTTACATCTGTGGAGACTTTAGGAAGAGTTAATATTATTTGTTCGGATAAAACGGGAACCTTAACGAAGAACGAGATGACTGTGGTGAAAATATTTCTTGGAGGTAAAGAATACGACGTTGAAGGCGTAGGTTACGCTATTGAAGGAAATATAATTAAAGAATCAGGTAATCCACTTCCTATGATTACACCTTATTTAAGACGATTTTTAGAAGTAGTAATGTTTTGCAACAATTCCAATGTTAACCTTAAGGACGATGGTAGTAAGGAAACTCATGTAGTAGGAGATCCTACTGAAATCTGTTTAAAAGTTTTAGCCATGAAAATGGAACTTGATAGTCAATCGGAAAAAATAACTGAGATTCCGTTTAGTTCGGATAGGAAAATGATGTCGGTTGCGGTAAAAATTGACGGAAAGAATTATTCTCTACTCAAAGGTGCTCCTGATGTTTTATTAAAAAATGCGAACAAAGCAGTTCTCAATGATGAAGAAAGGCCAATCAATGAAGTTAAGGATATTTTATCGCGTAAAAATGAAGAGTTTGGAAGAAAAGCGCTTCGAGTTCTTGGGCTTGCATATAAGCCTTTACCAGATGACTTTACAGAAGAGGATATGGAAATTGATTATATTTATCTTGGTTTGGCAGGGATAATTGACCCAGCTAGAGATGAAGTAAAAGATTCAATTGCAGAAGCTTTAACGGCAGGGATAAGAACAATAATGATAACGGGAGACCATAAAATTACCGCTATTGCTATTGCAAAACAAATTGGATTAACTGACAAGGATGAAGCAATTACGGGAGCCGAATTAGAAGAAATGTCTGATGAAACTTTAGCAAAGCGGGTAGAAGAAGTAGATGTATTTGCTAGAGTTACTTCAGAACATAAACTCAGAATTCTTAATGTTTTGAAAAAAGCACAAAATATCGTTTCAATGACGGGAGATGGAGTAAATGACGCTCCAGCCGTCAAAGGGGCTAATGTAGGAGTAGCTATGGGCTTAAAAGGAACTGAAGTTACTCAGGAAGCGTCAGATATGATTCTAATTGACGATAATTATTCTACAATAGTTAATGCCATTGAAGAAGGTCGAGGAATTTTTGAAACTACAAAAAGCTTTTTTAGATATATGCTCTCGGCTAATTTTGACGAAATCGTCATGATTTTGACTGCTTGGATTCTAATGAAAATATTTATATATACATTTCTCGCTCAACCACTCGAAGCAATACAGATTCTCTGGTTAAACATAGCAACAGATGGAATTCCCGCTATGGTGCTTGGTTTGACTCCAACGGATCCAGATGTTATGAAATTTAAACCGCGGAAAGGCTTTAACATGATCCATGACATAAGAGGTGCGATTTTTATTGCCGCTATTTTTGCTGCCATGACAGATGTTTTGCTCTATATTGTTTGTTGGACTAATCTTATTCCACTTTGGTCATCGATTGACCCGCGTTTGGTCACTGGCACTGAGATATTTGGCGTATTATATACGGCAACCGAATATCAAATCGCAGTCACTCAAACTATAATTTTTACAAATGTGGTTTTCTTTGAATTGTTTTTTGTATTTTCCTGTACTTCAGAATATAAACCTATGTGGACATTCCCCAATAAACACTTATTTTGGGCAGTAAGTTTATCTTTTGGGCTTCATTTATTAATCCTATTTACACCTTTAGGAATCGCTTTTAAAGCAGTCCCTATGGATCGATGGTATTATTGGGTCACAATATTTTTAGGATCAATATTTATCATTCCTGTTGAAGAATTTAGGAAATATTTAAAGAGAAGAAAGCAAGCGAAAAATCCTATATGGCACAAGTGATATTCACCTTTTCTATTAAATTAAAAAAAATCTTTTTTTTCTTATATTTTAAATCTATTCCTTTAGCGTATAATCTCAATTTTGAAAGACTTCTAAGTTAATACTTAAATAATAAGAAAATAAAGATTTATTAAATAATTATTCAATACAAAATGTGATAAAAAATGGTAATTGATATAACGGACGGAATAGAAAGCGGTAAGGTAATTGTAAAAGTTTTGGCAACCAATACAACATCTATTACTTTATTAACCGAAGAGAAGTTTAATGGAAAGGTTATCCAGCCAGAAGCTACGGCTAATAGATCTATGGGCGAGCATGGGTTAGCAATGAGTATTAATATACAAGATAATGACGAGAAGCATCTTTTCCTATTAGATACTGGAGGTTTGTCTCAAACTATAGTTGAAAATAGTAAGCAATTTGGAGTGAATTTGAATGACGTTGATAAATTTGTTTTAAGTCATGGTCATTTCGATCATTTTGGCGGGCTAGCGGGAGTCATCCCTTTATTTAATAAGGGTACCGAATTTGTTTTGAATCCTAAATGCTTTAATCAAAATTACATAGCAATTATGAAATCTGGAGAAG
>JAUWHC010000122.1 GCA_030606095.1 Promethearchaeota archaeon
CATGCCGGCAATGCCTAATTTATTAACATCTCTCACGGTCATCTGCCAAACGCATTCTAAGCCAGCAGCTTTTTGAATTAAATGCGTGGCTGCCATAGAATTTATTGTTACGATCCCCAAAGGACTATCTGTTACATTTGCGGCAACAACATACGGAGCCATCTGTCTCGCTTCTTCGATCGTATGGGAAAGATCACAGGTTTTTTCTGGTTCAAGTTCGCCAGTTAATATAAAATCGCCCTTTGCAAGGGCTTCGCCTAATTTTGAATATGATTTTGCTTCTGTCATTTTCACATCTACCTCCATACTACCTCTCTTTGATGGCCAATATCACTCCAATCTAAGGGGTCTCTTAATTTTGAGAACAAATCTAAACGTCCTAATTCTTTCAAGCGATTATAAATCAATACCCATCCGCAATCCTTCTCGTAATTGCCCACTTCACACTTTCCATCCACCATTCCACCACAGGGTCCATTCATAAGCGCTTTAGCGCAGGTTGTTATGGGACAAATTCCACCAGTTTCGTTTAATAAACATTGTCCACACCCCTGGCAGCGCATATAGAAGCGTCCGATGCGTTCTGTCTCGCCTATAAACTCCGTGTTATTAGCCGTAAAAACAGGTATTTTTGGGTGATTTTTTGAAAGAACTGTAATAATTGATTGTACACCTAAACCGCAGGCTAGCGTTAAAATACCATCAGATTTCTTAACATCGTCATCAATATCTCGCAAATCTTTTTTCATCACACGGTTATCACAAACATCTTCGCTCACTATTGCATTAGTAACATTAAAGCCTCTTTCTTTTAGCTTTTCCGACCATTCTTCAGCCCCTTCTTCCCCTCCAGTTTGACAGAGAGCCGCGCAAACCCCACAGCTCACGACAAGTACATTTTTAACTTTAAAATTGTTAAGTGCTTCAAAAACTTCTTCCTCTGGTTTTTTTGTAGTTATTACAACCATAATTTTTAACTCTTTTTTTTTGATTTTAGAAGATTTTAAATTTATTATATTTGTGATAAACAAATTAATGAAATTATTAATAATTTATTTTTTTAGATCAAAGGCAAACATTTTCTAAGACTAAATTAATTGTCATTTTGATAAGATTAATAATCTAGATGATGGTTTTCAAAAAATTGATCAATAATGTCAACTTCATGATCAAATTCAAGAATACTATCTATTAAATTGGATTAATTAATACCCTTAAAAATTCGAATAGAATATTATTAAAAAAAAAAATAAGAATTAATATTATTATATTGCTAACATACTAGGAAGAATTTTGGCTAATGGAACTGCAAGTCCACCGAGAAGAGAGCCAATAGATGTGAATTTTTTCAAATAAGACTTTATATCTTTAGTTACTTTTATGCATTTTGTTTTACCTTCGATAATTGTGCCATCTGAATCTAATAGAAATATTTGAATTGTTTGTTCACCTGTTTCTCTTGGCTCTAAAGTTAGCCAAGTAGTATCCCCATTTTCTAACATTGTAGATAATACTCTTGCTATATCTGTTTCCTCAGAAGATATTAAAGGAATAGGTTTATCAGGAATTAAAAAACTTCCTCTTCCTTCAACTTTCACTTCGAGACTTAATTTTTTTGGTTCAAAACCAGGAGCATTTACTTTTAAAATGTATTTTTTATCTGCTGGAGCGTTATTATAGAGAAAAATCATAATATTTAGCTCTGAGTTAAGATAAACTACTTCTTGTGATGTGGAATCCATATAGATTGGATCTTTTGAAATGCGCTCAATGTTATCAGCGAGTTCTAATTGAAGTCTATCAATGATATTAAAAAAACCAGGATTATATTTTTTGATATAATTAAGTATTTTATAGATATCTTTGGTGGAAAAATACCACAAACCTTCCATAAATAAGCCCCTTTCAATATCAAAGGAATCAGAATCTACATTTATTACTTCTTTTAATTCACGTGTAAATTGCTCATCGGTCAAAACGCCTTGATATCGTAAATAGTATAAGAACAATATTGATTCCATAGCAAATGTTATTGGTAGTTCTTCTTCTTCTTCTTCTTTAACCTTCTGAATAAATGTTGGAGTTATAATTTTATTTATCCCTGTTAAATATTCGTCCCATTTAAGAAATGTTACTGGATCTAAATGATCTGAAAAAACTTCTGCGAAATAGTTATCCAAGAATATTTGATGAGTAGTAGGTTTATAAAAGTCTTGAAGTCCGTTCACATCATGGATATTAAGGTTTAAACTGCGAACAATAAGAGCTAAACCAAGACCAACTAGGGCAAATCCTGCTGCTGCGAATCCTAAGTTCAAATCACTAAAGAATAACATTATTAAAAATAAGAGGAGTGCAATAAAACATACTAAGGCAATAATCTTTAACAAGTTAACAACTCGCTTCACGCTAGAAAATAGTAGGTCAAATCCATCGAGGCTATCTATTGGTCTCCCTCTTTTTCTTTCAAATTTCAATCTTAATTTAAGAGAAGAATTTGTAGAATTTGCTCCTAAAAACAACATTATAGAATTGAAAGCATAAATTCCTAAAATTACGAGGAATATAATTGTTAATGTTAAATCTAGTGCTGAAATAAAAGCAAGAATAGTTATTACCAATAGAATAACAGGAAGTACAAATAATAGTATTTTACCGATTCCTGAAATATAACTGACCATTCTACCTTGAAATCTTTCTTTTTTGATTATTTTTGATAAATCTTTTTCTAATTCTCTTTCCATTTGTTTATTCATCTTTTAAATTGATATTATTAGATTATATATTTAGTTAAAATAATAAAAATTTTTATTTATATTATTAATGCTAAAAAAAAATTTTAAAATAAAAAGATAGTTTAACTTTTTATAACTTTCAAGAAATTCGTTAAAATTTGAAAAAAGTAGCGGAGCTTTATCGTTGGTTTTTTAAAAGTTTTTTACCTCCATTTTTAGCAGAGAGTAAATTAAAATTTTTTCGACCACGATTACCTGTTGATGCTAAGGAAAAATTAATTGAAATTGATGAATCTCTTGACATTGAGTCTCAAATCCTTCCTTATGAATTAGTATCTCAATTAATCGATAATTATGATATGTTTACATATATTCCATGTCAATGTCGTTTGTGCGACTAATTGCCCAAATAATGCTATTAAACCAGTAAAAGTCAGAGATAATATTCCAACAGAAAAACATAAAATTGGTACAATCTTGGACACTATATTAATTAATATCGTATTAGAATGGTATTTTCCTTTTTCCATAAATTGAACTTGAAACTTCTTAATTAATTACAAAATATTTAAGAGATTTAATAATAAATTTAAAAGAATTAAAGGATTAAATCACTTTCTTTGGTATAAATTAATCTTATAAATTAATTTGATCAAAAAATAAAAAGTAAAAAAAAAAATTAAGGAAATAAAGTAAAAAAAAAATTAAGTTGTGAGTTTTTGATCATTTTTTACCAACATTTTTTGGTATTTTTATAACTTTTTCCTTACAATTTTCGTACAATAGTACGAAAAAAGTCGTAAGAAATCTCGAAAATGTCAATTTTCAATCGTTTCTAAATCCTCAAAGTTAATAAAAGGGATTTTTTTCCCCCAAAAAGTAAGAATTCCTTTTTCAATCGTTATATGTTCAGAAAAAGTCAGATTTTCAAAGATTCGCCCGATCTCGTAAAATGGGCTAAGGAAAGTTTCCCATTATATTTATATACTAATTTATTCTTAAAGTAATTAATAATAAAAAAATAAAAATAAAACAAATTCGGAGTGAAAAAAAATATGGAAATATTAAACCTTCAAGAAAAAGTTTTAGACCTTTCTACCGAACAACTAAAAAGTGTTTATTCAGCAGCTAGTAGAATAAGTCAAGATAGTATTTATGAATTAACTCCTATCCTGTTGAGAGTATGCTTAAACTGCGAAACAGGAGTTTTAAAAGACGAGCTCGGGCGAGTTATCTTTCATTTACAGAAAACAGAGAGATTAGATACTCGAATTGGTCTTGAAAAGCTTTTACATGGAGCTTTAAAAGTGAACGCTAAGGAAGTATTTAAGCTTCTTGAATCTGGTGCGCCAGATGCTAGAGATTTATCTGAAAGAATAAAATCAATTTTATAATGAAAAACTTTTTTTTCTAATCTTATTTTATTTTAATGATGTCTAATAAAGATAATCAATCTGATTTAGATAAAGCTTGGGAGCATTACAAGAAAATTCGAGAAGCTCTTATGGGTTTATACGAAATTGTGGATTTGAATTTAGAAAGGGACAATATTTTTTACCAATGTGCGGTCGACAACTTAGAAAATTTAAAAGACACAATCATCGACTTGTTAAAAAAGGATTATAATCCCGCCGAAATTAAAATAAAATTGAGAGATCTAGAATTCGAAACGAAGAAAAATTTTTTTTTTGAAAAAGAAGAAAAACATAAATAAATCGTTAGGGAGAGAGTATTTAGATCTATCTCAAGTTCAATTTTATTTATAAAGGCGGCTGAGCTATTTTAAATTAATGCTTTTAAAATTTTATTAAAGATAATTAAAAATCATATTTTTATGAAGTGAACATGAAATGCTTATTTTAGAAGGATGGATAGATGGTATTACTGCGTCCGGAGTCGTTATTTTTGGCATTATTTTTGGCTTATTCTTCTTATATAAATCTCGTAAGTCTGAAGCAAAGATTTTAACTATTTTAGGAGTAGTAAATATTTTAGCGGGACTTATGTATTTAGGTGTTTTTATAGATTTTTTAATGGTTCTTGCAACGGAAAATAATTTAGATAATACTTTTGGCTTGGTTGGAATATTAAGTTATATTTGGTTCGCCCCTATAATGATACTTGCAATTTATATCGGTGTTGAGCTCTTAATACCCAAGAAAAAGTGGTATATTATGGTTATAATCATTATTCTAAGTGTTATATTTGAAATCATTTTCTTTTTAGATCCCTTGGGTACTTTTAATTTTGTCTATCCAGTAATTCCAGGAGAGACTTTAATTGATTATAACGTAAAAGTATTTACTCCAGCGGGAATTATAATGGCAATTTTATTATTAACCGTCTTAATAATTCTTGGGTTTGGTTTTCTTATAAAAAGTTTTCAGTCTACTGGTGTATTAAGGAAAAAATTCTTTTTCTTATCGATAGGATTTTTTGGTTTCTGCATATTTGGATTATTAGAGGGCTTAGCTGAACTAGGAGTAATGTTGATTTTTATAAGAACAGGTTATTTAATTAGTTTTTGGCTAATATATTACGGGCTAAAAACTTAATTTTCTTTTTTTTTTGATAAGTCTACTTTTTTCTAACCTAAACTTATATTTTTATCTATATAGAATCTATATACTACATCGAAATCGTTTATAATTGATTATATACTCATTGATTTTAAAAAATTGGTCTATAAATATTTTATATTCAAAAAAAAAGATATTTTTAAATTATGACTAAATCAATTATAAAAAAAGAATTTCAAATAAATAATGATTCTATAATTATTGATATTCAAAACATTAAGAAGGATTTCAAAGATGTTAAAGCCGTAGATGGAGTCTCTTTAAAAGTAAAGAAAGGAGAATTATTTAGCATTCTAGGTCCTAATGGTGCTGGAAAAACAACATTAGTTCGTATGTTAACAACTGTCTTAACACCAACCTCTGGGAATGCTTACATAAAAGGACATAGCATAAAGTCAGAAAAAAGGGAAATTGTTAAGCTTATTGGTGTTTGTCCTCAAGATATTGTAATATACGATATTTTAAGAGCTGAAGAAAACGTAGAGTTTGTTGCTCATATGCATGGAATATCAAATAAGGAAGCAAAAGAGAAAGCAAAAATCTTATTAGAAAAATTTGGTATTGCTGGTCGTAAGACATGGTCAAAAAATTTCTCAGGTGGAATGAAGCGCCGATTGAATCTTGCTATGGCATTGGTATTCGATCCAGAAATTCTTTTTCTTGATGAGCCTACTGCCGGTCTTGATCCTCAAGCAAGGCGACTTGTTTGGGATTATATTCGGGAATTAAAGAATAAAAATATTACGATTATTCTTATGACACATGATATGGTGGAAGCAGATTCTCTTAGTGATCGTGTGGCAATAATCGATCATGGTAAAATTATTGCTCAGGGAACACCTACCGAGTTGAAAGAAAAATATGGAAGTGATAACGTGTTAGAAATATCATTTAAAGAGCAAATAGATTTAAATCTTGTAAAAAATAGTTTAAAAGAAATCCCATTTATAGCTAATTCGAAAGAAATTAATAGAAAAGGTAAAAATACACTTTTAATCTCTTTCCAAGGTGGTTTGAAAAAATTCATCCATATTCTCCAGTCGGGATTTATTAATAATATTGATGATGTTGAAAATATGAAATTTCGCCAGAATTCTCTTGAAGATGTATTTTTAAACTTAACAGGAAGGAGGTTAAGAGATTAAATGAAATTACTAGATTCTAAAACAATTCAAATTGCTACAAAAAATATTAAGGATAAAATTCGTCATTGGCAATATATATTTTTTTCTCTCGGACTTCCAATCATGTTTACTATTATTTTTTACTTAATGCTTGGAATAGAAGAGCTCCCCTCTGGTAAAACGGCTTTTGATTACAGCTTTCCAGGTATGGTAATGTATGCAACTGGCATTGGAACTATGAATGCGGCAATTATGTTTGCAGGAGAAAAAGGTTCAGGTATGCTTGATCGATTAGATACAATGCCAACTGGAAGAAAAAATATATTCTTGGGAGCTCTTATTTCTGAATCCATATTTTTAGTGCTTCAAATCATCATTATGTTTGCTATTGGATATGGAATTCTTGGTTTATACTTTGAAAGTCCGCTAGCTTTATTTTTTGGACTCTTGGTTGCAGCCCTTTTTGGTATTTCCTCTGTAGGTTTAGGTATAATAATAGCTAGTATGTCAAAAACAGTTGATATAGCAAATGCAGTTTCACTGTTGATTTTTATGGTACTTATTTTCCTTTCAGGAAGTTTGATGCCGTTCGATAGTCCAATCGTCTATTTCACGCCTCCATTCTGGGCAAAGCAAGTATTTTTGCAAATTGTTGTAATGGGACACGGATTAGGTGATAGTTTGTATAGCAGCTCATTAATAGGTTCTTCTGCTGAGATCATCCCAATTTCTTTATTAGGTGGATTATTGATTGTCGTAGCCTATACAATCGTATTTATAATAATAGGTATTATTATATTCCAGAAAAAAACTAAATTTTAGTATGTATACAAAATATTTCCTCTTTTTATTTTAGATTAGAAAATTACTAATTT
>JAUWHC010000309.1 GCA_030606095.1 Promethearchaeota archaeon
AGCGAAAATTGAATACATCCCAAATATTAAATTGAAAAATACAAAAATAATAAATAACAATACTGCTTGTACGTATTGTGTCCCTGGGTCAACAGTAAAGTTCCCGATTCTTGTTATCTGTACATAAATCTTCATAGTTATTAGAAATAAGGCTATTGTATCAACTCGAAAAAGCTTTAATTTGTCTTGAATAAATTCGGTTCTTTCATAGACTATCCCTAAGATGTATGCAAATAATGCAGCATCTATTACAAACGAAACGATAACATGAATTGGATCTCCTGATCCTGTGCTAAAAAATATTCCGAATAAAAAATCAAAAAGGATATATAATGCGTAGAAGAAATTAAGCAGAAAAAATAAAGTAATATAAGCTGACAATTTCTTTGTTATAATCAAGCGAAGTAGGACAAATATCATTAAAACTACATTCAACCAAAATAATGTTTGTAAAATATTACTTATAACAGGAAATAATGGTGAAGAAGTAGAACTGAAAAAAATTAATGTCGCTCTAAAAAACCATAAGACTAAAAAACCAAAAAATAAAAATTCAATTACTCGTGTCACTTTGCGAGAGCTCTTAGATTTATACAAATAATCATCGACTTTAGTAGATGAATCCATACATAATTTGAAGGCAAAGAAAGCTGTAAAAAATATATTAACATTAAGAAGAATTAAAAAGACTAAAATAAATGTGTTAGAAAAAATTGGAGCAGAGAAAAATATACCTAAAGCTATCGCAACTATAAAAACGATTAAATAAAACCATTTATTTATTTCATCGAGCTTTTTAAATAAGGAAATAAATAAAAAAATTAAATTAAATATTAATAAAACTCCTCCGAACATTAATATGAAATCATGAATCGATGGACTAAGCAAATAAATATTAAGTAATATCAAAATCCAAAGAATAATAAATAAGCTTATAATAAATATAAAAATTGGTTTTTTAAACAATCCTTTCAGTCCAGAAATAAAA
The DNA here is from genome assembly GCA_030606095.1 of Promethearchaeota archaeon. Lineage (GTDB taxonomy): Archaea > Asgardarchaeota > Lokiarchaeia > Sigyniarchaeales > SOKP01 > SOKP01. Next base: position 989 of record JAUWHC010000309.1, read on the forward strand.
CCCATTGACTTTACCTTTTATCAATTTGAGATAGTAATTAGATAATTTATTCAAATTATTATAACTATTGCTTTCAGAATTATTATAGGTTTTAGTTTCTCCTTATTAACCCCTTAACACATAATTCGCTCGAAATTTAATATACGAAAAACAATTGTATATACAAAATTGAGATTATAGCCTTAATTACCCTCAAAATTAGACAATATAGTAGGTATTATAGCAGATTACCGACAAAATTAGATACAGCACTACAGTTTCAAAAAACTTGGGGTTTAGATATATAATTTAATAATATTTGTGTGATTAAAATTGAGTTCAGGAAAAGCTAACTTCAATTATTCTATCGAACCCTTTGATATTACTAAAACAAACTATTTATCTAATCTGCCAGTTTTTGAAGAAAAAGACTTAATTCGCTTAAAACAACAAGAATTTATCAACAAATTGAATAAACTTTACGGAAAAATCGTCGATGTCCACTTTTTCTTGTTAAACAATAAAGAATTAACGAATAATCAAAAATTAGATTATTGTAGTATTGAAAGACATTTTATGAAACTCTACCTAAAAGAAATTATAAAAAAGGGTTAACATCTTTTTTACTTTTCATTTGAAATGTTGTAGTTGTGCGATTTCAAAAATTCAATATAATCGCAATAAAGCGTTATACTTCGCGCGGCATCTCTTAACGAGAAAAAATATAGAACTCTCTCCTCGTGTAGAATTTTTCTGACTGAAGAGAATCGTTGCGCAAGTTCTGAAGAGTCAGCTATAGGCGGCAAACAAAAAACAAATGGTTTCGAAGTAGATTTCTGGATCTGTATCATACGCTTGAATACATGATTATATATAAAATGCTGCCATAACGGAATCACAATAATATCGATGTTAGTATCTTCAATCACAATTTCTATACATTTTGAAAATATGTCTACCACAAATCCTGAAGCTCCTAAATCTATGGGGTTCCTAACATTTACGTTTTCGTAGGGTAATATCTCACTAATTTTCTTTTGCGATTCCAAGGTTAATTCGGGTATTTTTAAATTGTGTGAACTAAATAAATCGGTCGTATTTACGCTAGAGCCTCCACCAGGAGTTATTATTCCTACATTTCTTCCAGCTGGTATATATTTTGGGAATAATAATTCGAAAGTTTTCGTTGTATTCCAAAATTCCTCGTTGTCTTTAACGATTATTGCCCCGGTTTGCTTAGCCATTGACCGCCATAATCTTAAATCGCTAACTATAGCGCCCGTGTGCGAAAAAGCCGCTCGAGAGCCATCATTCGTGTAACCACCCTTCCAGATAATAACAGGTTTAACTTTTGTTGTTTTTTTGAGCTCTAAAAAGAAATCATAGCCCGTTGCCGAACCAAACGATTCTAGATAAGCTGAAATTACATGGGTGGTCGAATCTCTACGGAAATGTTTCAAAAAATCAACACAGTTCAGATCTAATTGGTTTCCAAACGATACTCCATACCTATACCTGAGATCGCGCTTATAACCTACATCTAATAATTGGCTCATGTGTCCTCCAGATTGAGACATAAACGAAATAGAGCCAGGAGTATTGTTTCTAGCGCTAAATGTAAACGCCATTCCTTCAGTGGCGTTATATGGGCCTATACAATTTGGACCTATTATTCTTGTTTTTGTACCTCTGAGTATTTGTTTTAATTCTTGCTCTAATTTTAATCCAGATGACTCTCCCGTTTCAGAAAATCCGGAAGCAAATATTACGACCCAAGGGATTTCTTTTTGTACGCACTGTTTTAGAACAGCAGGAATATGTTTTGTTTTTAGTGAGATATATGCCGTATCTACAGGATAAGGAATATCAAGTACTGATGAATAACACTTCCAATCAAGTACCTTTTCGTACTTTGGATTAACCGGGTAAAAGGTATCGACCCATTTTGAGTTTTTAAAGGCGGGTAAGTAAAGCATCGCACCAAATGTCGATTTTTCGCTGGCCCCTACAAACGCAATGTGTTCAGGGTGAAATAAAGTATCGAACTTATCAAAGTTATAATCTTCGGGTGCCATTTGTATAGGAAAAAATTTGAACTATTTTATTCTTTTTGAAATTCGAAGATTAAAAGCTATATGTACAAAATTGTTACTTTTATAATGAAAATGTAATAGAAATAGAAAAAGAATAAGCAGAAGTGTACTTACAAGTTGTAGTTATCCTTTCCATAAAACAAATCAGGATAAACCGGTTCAAAATTCTCGTTAAATAACTTGTGATTCCGCCATTTTTTATCTTTATCGTTCCAAATAAGATTAATTAAAGGATTGTAAGTCTCTAAAAATTTCAAATCTTTAAAGGATGATTTAATTAGGTTTTCCCCGTTGACTAAATCGTTTAGAACAAGGTAATGATCGATTTCCAAATATTCAAAAATTAGATCGAAAAGCCTCTCAAATTCGTCGAGTTGACAATCTGGTAAGCGTAATTTTATCATCAATCCGTTCTCAAACTTTATCACTTCGTCAAATCCGTGAATAAAATACTCGCCTTCTACTTCATAAATGAAACCAACGTTAAAAAAGCTGAAAATTTTAATTATTGTTTCGTTTAGCTCTTGTTTAACGTTCGGTAAAATAATAGTTATTTCTTCGATCAAATCTAAATTTTTAACGGAGATATAGGAATGTATCAAGCCTTTATTTAATAGCTCAGTTATATGATCAATAAGAGTGAAATATCGCCTTGTTAAATACGATTTAATATCTAACGATTGCCTATTATAAATTTGGGATAACGCTTTAAATTCGGGGGAATCGGGACCATAATAATCTGAAACGTTCAAATCTCCAATGTTAAATTCTTTTATATCTGGAATTTGAACTTCATAATCGGGGTTAAATAATATGTTTTGAAAGTAGATTTTGAATCGATTTGGGTCGAGATCCCAACCATCTGAACTTAGATTGTAATTGAAATGCAGTATTTGATACACTTTT
>JAUWHC010000150.1 GCA_030606095.1 Promethearchaeota archaeon
CAAAACCAAGTGAATACAAAGGACAGAGAAATATTTGTTTAGCTTTAGTAGATCCTTCTTTAACGGGTAAAAAAGGAGGATGGAGTCCTTCAAAAACAGCAAATACTGTTGTTCAAGCAATAATTGCCATGTTAAACACCCGTGGTAAGTATGTTAATCCCACTGATGTTTTTAATAAGAAAGCTGCAATAGAAATGATGAAAAATCCGAAGCTTTTTGACAAAAAAGTAAAGAATCTTGTAAAGAAATATGCAAAAGATAAATGGTGAATTTATAATGAATAATGACGATAAAGCACTCAGAGATGCAATAAAACAGAAAATTAAGGAAAAGATTAAAAAGGAATTACTTGAAGAAGTATATACCGAATTACAACTAGAAGAATTGCAGGAAGAATTAACCACTGAACTTATTAATGCAAAGCCTTTAGTACATTCAGAAGAAATTAAAGCCAAACTTGAGCCAATTCCTATGGAACCAATAAAAACTGTAGCTAATAATGACAGAATTGAAGCTAAAATAGCTATTACTATAAAGGCAATTCTTAAGATAGCTAGCCATTCTTTAAAATACGCACATTCAAAAATACCTCGAGATCATTGGGTGGAAGTAATAGGGTTGCTTGCAGGAAAATACGATAATAGAAAAGGAATTCTTCATGTTGAAGATGCGTATCCGATGGGGCATGGTACAGCAGTATATGCTGAAATTAAAGATTATAAAAATTATGTTAGAGCCTTTAAAGATATTAAAGAAGAAAATCTGTTTATTTGTGGATGGTACCATTCTCATCCTTCTTATGGATGTTTTATGTCACGAGAAGACTTAGGAACTCAAGCAAGATATCAAACATTATGGGATAAAGCTATTGCGCTTGTTATTGATCCATATCAGATTAACGGGAAATCTTTAGGTTTTGAAATTTATCGAGCAAATTTTAAAACACAAAAATGGTTTTCAATTCCATTTGATGTTAAGGGGCATTTAGATGTGAGAATGTTACCAGAAATTTTAGAATTTATAAATCCTATTATTGAAGGAAAACCAGTTTATTTAGAATATGATGAAGAATAATGAATAATTTTTAAGGTGAAAATTAAACTATGGTAAAAAAAAAAGTGCTAAGGATAATAGCTACTATTTTTCTAATAATTGGCTTACTTCATGGTTTAATCTCATATTCTTTTATTAATTTTGCGACATGGTTATTAATCGGGTTATGGTTAATTTTTACTTTAAAGATATTTGAAAATATCAAGCGCCACCGTGAGTTTAATTCACCACACAATACTGCATTTTTTGTCATTGTTCCGTTAGGTATTGGAATTTTTTATTCTATATGGGGATTTTATACTGGTATATTAGGAGAAAACCTTCTTGGAGGAGTATATTTTAGTTTATGGAGCCTAATTTTTGCCTTTCCTTATGTATTATTGGGCTCTTTCTCTTTATATCGCTGTTTTAAGAAATATAACGTAATCTATTTTGGAAAAAAATCAGTAAAAGCAAGGACGTTGGGATATATTCTATCCTTCTCAGTTCTTGTTTTTATTATTGCCTATTGGATAACTTTTTATAGCAGTATTGAGAATTTTCAATTGGATTTTAATCTCTTACTACTATTAATAGCTACGATTTTAATAGTTATAATTTTTGGGTTTACTAATACACGCTCATCATTACCAGCAATAACTCGTGATTACATTGCAAACCGAACTAGAACGATTAATAATTTAACCACACCTACAACACAGAGACAACGTGTACGGACAACGAGGGTAACTAACCCTACTCCGTCTACTAGAACAACTACGCGCACAACAAGATCAAGAACACAATCATCAAGGACAACACCCACTTCTCGTAAGCAAACTAATAGATCTAAAACATCAAACATAACTCGTACAACTACAGTCAAACCAACTTCAAAAATTCGTGATCTAAATAAGTATAAACCAAAAGCACCCTATCTTTCAGTAGATGATTTTAAATGTATCTTTTGTTTTGAATTACCAAAACTTCCTAAAGACAGAGGTAGAGGAATAGTTATATGTCCAAATTGCAGATATCCCGCACATGCGGATGAATTTAAAGATTGGATGCGAATTTCAAACCTCTGCTCGCGTTGTAGTGCTGTTATACCATCAGGTTTTAGGCGTAATCCTAGAATTGTATCTGTAAAAAATTATCAAACGATCTATAGACATTTTTTAAAGAAGAAAAAATAGACAAATAAAAATTATTACGACATTTTTATTATTTTTCTCAACTCACCCACGCTAGTCTTTAGAGAGGCGAAAACATTATGGGGGTGAATTGATTCGAAACTTTCAATTTTAAAAGTTATTTTAAAATCATCTTCTAGGTTTGGAAAATCTCTTAAGATGAAGTTTTTCGCCATTTCTCTTACTACATCTTCAGAAAATAGAGGTTTTAAATGAGCAATTCTGACAAGTCTGGCTTCTTCAGGTCTTTTCAGAATAGACTGTATTTTTCCACTCATCGATTCTTCAATAATATCAATAATGTCTAACACATCTATCTTATTGCTATTTAAATCTTTTATTTGAACAAATATACTCCCAATTGAACGTTGATTATGAGAGGCAAAGGGTAGTATATTAAGAATAGTTTTAACCACGTCATCAGAAAGGTTAACATCTTGCCTATTTTTAATAACTTGCTCAGCGTATTCTTTGCTCATTTCCTTAGCACAGGGGCAAACCGTCATACCAACAGCACTGGCTCCAATGTAATAACTAAAATCGACTTTATCTTGTTTTTTCTTCTTTGCCTTTACAAATAAGCTAATCTCGTATGCTTTCTGAATGGTTCTCTGTCGTTCGTCTTTAGCTTGTACAATTATTTTTCCTTCTAATTTTACATGAACCTTTTCGGTATACGGATGCCGTTCTAGCAATTTTCTAGCAATCCTATCACCCACAAGTTCTACTGAAGGAGTAGGTTTAAAAATTACTTCATTTATAATTTCTTCAATAGTTTCTGAGGTTCGGGACATATGTATGCCACGCTGTTGAGCTGGCAAAGAGATTAAGGCAGAAATTTTGGGGTAAAAAGAGTACCGTTTATTTTCTTGAATAATCTCAACTTTTTTTTCTACTCCCACGATACCAACTTTATCGATTGGAATATCAACCATCGAACCGGAATCTTGTAGATCTTTCTTAAACTGATGAATTAACTAACACCAATTTTTTTGCGAGTTATTTATTTGTAGTACCAATTTTTATAATTTTTATAATTTATTTTCTATTATATTATTTCTTGAAATAGGAATAAATATATTTGAATTTAATATGCCTAAAACTGCGATACATGGTCTAATTGGAGACGATTTAGAGCTAAAAAAAAAAGGTATATTGTATTAAATCTTAATTTTTTACTAAATTCTGTGATCTTGTAAAAGACTTAAGACATAACGTTGTGTAATTAAATCTGAGCTTACTTTTCCTAAAACCTTTCCGTCCTCAACCACTGGCATAGCAGATATTTGATATTGTTCTAATTCACGTACAATGTCTAACATAGTATAATCCGGAGAGGCTGTTATGACATCTTTTGTCATGATTTTTTCAAGGGTAACATCACTCACCCCATCAGCAGTAGCTTGGGTTATATCCCAATCGGTTGCAACTCCTATAAGTTTACCTTCAGAAAGAACGGCAACTATACCACTATTTTTATCTATCATTAACTTTGCAGCTTCTTGTATGCTACTATTCATGTCTATGGTTGGAGTTGGAACCATTATATCCTTAGCAGTTCGTTGGCTTTCTTTTGCAGAAAGTCGTTGGATGCTTACACGTTGCGCAGCTCTACAAGGTAGCATATCTGGGTTAGCCGCTAATAAACCAACGAGTTCAATCATGTTATGGTGAATAACATTTTCTCTATATTCCTCTCCCGCTATTAGGCGTTGTTTCGATAGTTTAGCAAAGTCATTTTCGTGTTCCTTCAGCCATTTTTCTACTGCTTCACGATTTCCTAACATTTCGTCCGGTATTTGAAGGTTTTCAGGTGTTTTGATAATATGTTCTTGGGCGGCAAATATTACTCCCCCCGAATTAACTAAATAATCGTTAGCTATCATCACGCCTTTTTCTCCATACACTATTTGTTCCATGCGGGTTCTAGCTGCCCTTCTATTGGGATCTGGAGAGTATGTATTTGCCCCTTCAATAATTACGGACCATTGTCCCATTCGATCGACTAACATCGATGCTTCATCAGAAGAGCGTACGCCTAAATAATTAAATATTGGAGCAGCAGGCACCATACAGAAAGCGTTCTCAAGAAGTAAGTTATTAGCGTTTGTAGAAAATTTGGTTGGATGTTTATATCCCTCATGTGCAACCTTATCTTTAAAATATGTATTAGTAACTAAGCCAAAGTTTTTCCATAAACCGAAAAGTTCTTCAATTGGAAGCCCATTTTCATTATATAAATAACCTTCCAAATCACTTATACCTATTACTTTAGCCTCAGAGATTCGTTCTTTTAGTATACGTGAAGCATGTGCTCCAACAGCTCCAAAGCCTTGAATGATTACCGTAAGATCTCTCTCTTCGGGTATTTCTAAATTAGCAAATTGAGGTAGAACTCTCAATCGTGGCAGAATTTTCAATAAAGTTTGCAACGCAATCACAACCCCTCCCGCTGCACCTCCTAATTCATCTATTCGATTACCACCCATATCAGCTGGTTTAGATACAGCACTATCTAATCCATTTTCTATAGCAACTAACTTCATATCAGCATCTTTAGTTCCAACATCTGGACCTGGAACATAAATATCTTTATATTGTCGTATCAAACGGGCAAAACCACTAACTATTTTATCGTGCTCTTCAGGAGAGATAGTTCGCTCAGCCACAATACCTGATTTTCCACCCCCATAGGGAAGGTTAGCCGCTGCGTTTTTTAGAGTCATGCCTCGAGCTAAATTATGTATGTCAGCGGGAGTTATATCTGGTAACATTCTAATACCACCCATAGATGGTCTTCCCATAGAAAGGTTATCGACTACTAAATACCCACCAATTTCTAATTGTGAGCTCTCATCCCATATACAGGCTACAAGTTGGGGGCCGAGTCTATCGCTTACAATTCCTAACCTTGATAAAAGGTGCTCGTCAACATTGGTAAATTCTAGATAACATTTCCCGTTATCTTTTTTAAGTCTATTTTTTAGAGTTGCTTCCGGAAGATGCTCGCGAAGATAAAGATCCATATTTTTTGGAATCATGATTTCTTTCCTTATTTTTTCTTATCTTTATTTAAGTAATACTTCAATTGATAATAATTTATAATTTATTTAAGATAGATTTTAAAGTATAATTAATTTAGGATTCATTTACTTATATGGATTTTTCACTTTAAGTGTGTTTTGACCTATCTATTCTGGTATTTTTTTTTATTCTACTTAGTAGTTGTCTTGTATAAAAGGTTTACCAAAAGTCAAGCAAAGTTCTGCTCTACTTAACTCTCGTCCGATATAATTAATATGAGCCAAACTGTTAGTTAAGTCTAATTCAAGAATCTTTTTACCAAGTGCCTCCGCATTACTTCCTATTAAAGATTTAAGAAGAATATTGTCATTAGAATAAAAAATAGCGTAGATTTCTTTAGCGTAATGGTTTACATAGAATTTAAAATATCCTTTTTTATCGGGAGTATAGCCTAGATCGTATTTCTTCACAAAAATAGCTTTAGTTTTATTAATATCTGGAATTTCTTGACTAGTTTTTCCTTTTGCTTTAAAAATTTTAATGCCGTGATTTATTGGAGGTGTTTTTTTGAATTTTGAGATATAATTTAGTTTCACGCTCTCTTTAAGCTCGGCTACCCCACCCATTAATTTAGTGCTATGCTCAACTGTAAATAATATTCCCATATCCAACTCAATTGCGATACTTGCTAGCAACCCATTTATTCCCACCGAATCGATATCCATAAGCTCTACTACGTTAGAAATGCCAAAGAATAGAGGTATTTCCAATCTTTTATTTTCTTCTTTTAAAACTTGCTTTTTATATAAGAAATATGCTTCCAAAGAATTACAAATCCCTGGAACGATGGGAGTCTCTAATAGTGGATCGGCAATTAACTTTTTAAATCCTTCATGTCTCAATTCTTGCGTTAATTTAAACAAATTTTTAACTCTTATTTCTGGTTCTTTAGGGAAATAGGCGGACTTGATGTTTGTTGGTAATATTACAATAGGTATATCTCTAGGAATACTTAAGAAATCCTTATAATTTCCAAGATCTAAACTTAGGATCATATCAATTCCTTCATCAACAGCAGCCAGTATTTCACTTTTTTCCATTGAATCTACACTAATTAAAACATTAAACTTATTTCGTATAAGATTAACAATCTCCTTTATCCTATCTGGATATAGTTTGTTTGCTATACATCCAATATCAATAATATCGGCACCAGATTCGATATAATGTTTTACTTTTTTAATTATCTCTTGATTACTTTTTTCTGGACAATTAACAATTTCGGCAATAATCGGAGGAGGAAGATTATGCCCAATCACAATATCTGAGATTTGTTTATTGATAAAAAAAGTATGGAACCCAAGATCGTTCTTAGCTATTTCGATCTGTTCCTTAACAATTTCTTCATATATATCTTCACAAGAA
>JAUWHC010000073.1 GCA_030606095.1 Promethearchaeota archaeon
TAGAATAGAAAAAAAATTGAGTTAATTCAAACTAAATATCTAAATCTCCAAAATTATAATATTTCTTTACGGGTTTTTTAACGTTCCAAACGCATTTTAACCCTTTAGGAAATTGTACTAAATCTCCTTTTTTAAATTCTAATTTTTCCCCAGTTGTATTATCCGTTACTTCGACTTCTCCTTCTAATATGTAACATGTTTCCGTACTATCGTAAGACCAATCAAAAATACTCTTCTCTTTTTCCCAAATGCCCCATGATTTAACTCGTAATTTAGTTAACTCTTCCTCAGTTGGTATTATCTTTTTCATTCTCAACACTATTGGTTATGATCTAATAATTGATTTTAGAAAAGTGTAATTAACTATAAGAAATTTTAAAATAAATATTAATTGTTTAATGGTGTTTTGGATTTCTTTTGTAATTAAAAAGAATTATATAATAAAATTTTTGTATTATATCTATATTAAATTACTAACTAAAAATTTGATTACAAATTAAGGTGTTCTTTTAAGCTTCTATTTCAAACTTTTAATAGATTATCCGATTATGCGATTATATTATGACTAAAAAGTTTATCTTAAAGATCCTCCTTGCTGGCGAGGGTGGCGTAGGAAAAACCACGCTTCTTCATAGATTTGTAGATGGAAAATTCAGTGCCGAAACTCGTATGACAATTGGTGTCGAATTTTTCCTTAAAGAGGTAGAGATCAATAGTCATCACTGCACATTGCAATTGTGGGATTTTGGAGGTCAGAAACGATTTAGATTTCTATTAGAAAGCTATGTTTTAGGAGCTAAAGGCGCGTTATTACTTTTTGACCTAACCCGCCCAATTACCTTAGAAAAATTAGAAGAATGGGTTGGAATCTGTAGAAGGAGCGACCCCGATTTACCAATTCTCTTTTTAGGGACTAAAACTGATTTGGTTGATGACATTATGGTTGATGATGATTACGCGTTGGAATTTAAAGAAAACTTTGATTTATTTGATTATTTAAAGATTTCGAGCAAATCTGGAGATAACGTAAATAATTCTTTTGATTTATTAACGAAAAAAATATTAGAACGTCAAAATTATTAAATTCTTAACCTATATGTCAAATAATGTTAGAAAATTTAATCGTAATAGATGCTAACTTTATTTTACTTCCATTTCAATTTAAAATAGATTATCTATACGAAATAGATGCGAATTTAGAGGGAAAAACAATTTTTATCGTTTATAAACAAATTCTCGACGAACTAGAAGCTAAAAAGATTCGAGAACCAGAAGCTAGAAAATTTCATATGAATTTTAATGCTGGACTTTTATATTTAGAAAAAAATAACGAAAAATATAATATTGATTACAAACAAAAAATAAAATTAAAAGATGAAACCACAGATAATTTTTTATTGAAGACATGTATGGAGTTAAAAAGTACAAGTAAAAGAGTCTTTTTAGCTACTAACGATGCAGAATTGCGTAGAAAAGCAAATAAAATGGAAGTCAGCACGATTTTTTTACGACAGAAAAAATATCTTTCTTTCGATTAAAGATGGCTTAAATATTTAGATCCATATATGAGTGAGGATTACTGATAAGTTGCCAATCTCATCCTTCACCTAAAGGAGGAGGCTCTCTTTTGCTTTAATTATAAAACTTTATTACTCTTTAAAATTTCAATAATATTAATTATTTTGATTATTTTTTATAAGTCTTAAAGAATTTAAAGTTAAATGCTTAAAAATTTGAAGCTCACATAATAATTTGGAAATCAGATGTCTAAACCTACGGTATTAAAAATTGTTACAACTGGAGAAGGGGGTGTTGGTAAGACTACACTTCTTCATCGTTATGTAGAGGGAAAATTTTTAACAGACACAAAAATGACGCTAGGAGTTGAATTTTTTCTAAAAGAGATTGATTTAGACGGTAATAAAATCTTGTTGCAAATTTGGGACTTCGGCGGACAGGAGAGATTTAGATTTCTTCTTAAGAATTATGTAATGGGTTCAAAAGGAGCTTTATTTCTTTTCGATCTAACAAGGCCTTTTTCTTTAAATTGTGTTGATGAGTGGGTTAAACTCTGTCGAACGGAAAATATTGAGTTACCTATTCTTTTACTTGGCTCAAAAGCGGATTTGACAGATCTTATAACAATTAGCGAAGCATACATTTTGGAAGTAAAGGAGTATTACGAGATGTTTGATTATTTGCAAATTTCAAGTAAAACGGGAGAAAATACAGATTTAGCGTTCGAATTATTGACAAAAGAAATTATTAGAAAAATCTGAAATTTATCAAGATTTTATTGTGTAGCTTTTTTAAATACGAGTTCGCACTATCTCCATTATCTCTTCTCGTCTAAGTTGCACTGGATTATTTTTTAATCCTGCCTTTTCTACAATTTTATCGACTTCTTTGATTGTAATACCATGCTTTCCTAAACGATCAATGTTTAAATCATTTGTCCATTTTTCAAGAGTCTCAATTAATATTGAACAATAGTAAGAAACATCAACATTTTCATATCCTTCCTTACCAGCAAGTAAAGCCCCAACCATGGCATATTTTAATAATCCCTTTTTACCAGCATCGCCAATCTTTTGCAATTGCGTGATGTTAATCTTTGTACTTTCTGCAAGAAGCGTTCCACACGCCACACCGTGAGGGATTTCAAATAATCCTCCTAAAGCTGACGCTAATCCGTGAACAATACCTAATCCTGCGTTTGCAAGGGCAATCCCTGACATCAAAGAGCCGTACGCCATAGCAGACCTTACGCCTATATCCAAAGCGTGAGTACTACAAGCAGGTATTATTGCGTCTTTCACATATCTCATGCCTGTAAAAGCTAAAGCGTCAGTAATAGGGCTTGCTCGAGTTGAAACATATGCTTCTAGTAGTTGTGTAAAGGAATCCATTCCACAGGCCGCAGACACAGAAGAAGGACTAGATAATACAAGTTCGGGGTCGATAATGGCATAATTTGGGATAAAATTATCGTGGCGAAGAGATTTCTTAAAACCTTCAGAGCCCACCTCAGAAATAACCGCATTTTTTGTTGCCTCACTACCGGTACCCGATGTTGTAGGAATCGCAATATACGGTATTTTTTTTCCATCGTGTATTTTATTCCCCATACCCTCGAGGTAGTTCATAATTGAATCTTCTTTAGGAATCATTGCTGAAATCGCTTTACCCGCGTCGGTAACGCTTCCTCCACCAATTCCTACGACTAAATCTATGTTTTTGCTTTTATACTTCGCTACAGCTTCGTCAATAAGCGTTGGTGTAGGTTCTCTACAAATCGAAATTATCGAAATATTTATCGATTTCTTTTCCATCGCATTCACAATCTCGTTCCATTTACCAGACTCCTTAAGCGACTTTCCTCCGATTACATAAAGAACATTTTTTCCGAATTTTGGTATTATATCATATAGTTCATTTAACTTTTTGGCACCAAAAATTATATGTGGGATACTTGCGAATTTAAAATTTAAAATCATATCATTTACCTACTAAAAACAAATATAATAAAATTTTTAACTTAATTTAATTTTGATAAGTTGATTTATAATAAAAGATTAAGTGATAAAAAATTAAACGCGTTAACGAAAACGAATTTAACTATAGAGAAGGAGATTCTGGCGTAAAATATTTAATGCGCGGACCTAGCATTGATTGGGGTTTAATATTGCTTAAACCAGGTGAATTTATGGCCGAAAAATCTCATGGACATAACTTTATTGACGAAACTTTCTATTTTGTTGACGGCAATGGCATTATGATTATAGACGATAAAGAATACGACGCCCCAGAAGGAAGCGTATTCTTAATTGAACCAAAAGAAATGCATAATATTCGTAATGATTCTGATAAAAGTGTAAAAATAATATTTATTAAAGGAGAATATAAACCCGAAGATAAGTTTTAATTTTATAGAATGAAAATAAAAGGTAAAAAAGTGTGGCTAAAAAAAAACAAGTGAAGAGGGGGAAGAGTAAGGGGCCTTATATACCCCCGGTAATTACGCGCGTAAAATGGCCAAATACCCGAATTGGAGAAATGTTTGCTAGAGTTGTAGATATATATGGTAGTGAACGAATGGGCGTATTTTGTCAAGACGGAAAACATAGAATAGGTAGAATTCGGGGTAAAATTAAAAAAAGGGTATGGATAAGAAAAGGTGATTTGATAGTAATATCTCCATGGGATTGGGAAACGCCAGTAGAAGGTAAGTTGGGCAAATGTGAAATTACTTGGCGATATACTAATGCTGAAATTTCTTGGCTTGAGCGAAACAGAAGAATTCCAGAAATATTAGATATAAATAATATTCCTTTTTAAAAGCTTAAAATATCTTTAGCTGTTGGAAACAGGCAAAATTTTACGCTTATTTTTAAAATCTCTTTAAAAAGCAAAATTTTTTAATTTAGAATTTCCTCTAGATCATAAACTTCTTTTCTAAGAAATTGTTATTTAAACATCTCATATTTGGATAATTCAAATAAGGAAAAAGTGAAAAGGCATGGTGGATCAAGAAGATAACGTAAAAGAGAGTGAAAATGAAGGGGCAGATTTAGAAGATAACTTAACTATTATCGAGAAAGAAGAAGAGCAAGAACCTTCTACTACTCTTTTTGCTGTAAGGACAACAATTAATCAAGAAAGCAATATTTTAAAACAAATTTTCTACAGATTTAAGATCTTGGATGTTGTTCCTGATATTAGGGCAATGCTCGTATCCCCTTTATTACCGGGCTATGTGTTTTTTGAAGCGCCCCAGAAGAGGGCGGTCCAAATTGCAGTACAAGGTATACCTCATATTAAAGGAAGGATCGTTCAAAATATTGAATTAGTCGAGTTAAAACACGTAATACTCCCAAGAAGTGTTACCGAATATTTAGAATCGGGCGATACGGTTGAAATTATAAGCGGCGTATTTGAAGGCTCCAGAGCTATTGTAATGCGTATGCCGCACGATACATCAAGCAGTGAGGAAGTGGTAGTGCGCCTTCTTCAAGAAGAAACACCTATAACAATTAAAATTCATGGAGACTATCTTAAACTTGTTGGAAAGAAAAAGCGCGAAGAAGAACCAATCCCTGAAATAAAAATTAGCGAGGATGAAATAACTACGGACTTAGATAAAGCCATAAGTTTTGACGACGATTATGATGAGTACGAAGAAGAATCAGCTGAAGGGACGAAGGCAAAAAAAGCTGAAGAATATCGTGAAGAAGAAGAAGAATTCGAAGACGACGACGAATGGGCTAAATTTGATGGGTTCTAATTTTTTTCATTTCTCTAATAAAAAAAAAATACCTTAATTTGGGCAATAACAATTTAGTTAAATTGTTAAACTAAGATTTTCGTCAAATTAAATTTTTGATAAAAATATGTAATTCTATTATGTTAATGTTATAAAAACGAACTATACAAGAATTTTTAAACTTTAACTATTATTAAAAAAGTATAAAAACTGTATTATTGAGCAAAATAAATTTATTTTTTGAACTCGCATGATAAAAAATATCTTCATTATGAAATCTACAGGGGAACTAATCTTTTATAAAACATATGAAGATAGTTTTAACATTAAACTGACAAGTAGCTTTTTAAGTGCGATTTTTTCTTTTGTTAAACAAACTCTGAAAACTAAAGAGCTATCTGAAATAGAGGTTGGACCGTTTAGATTTATTTTTGAAGTTGAAAAAGCTGACTCAAGTGAATTAATGTTCGCTTTATTTAGCGATAGAACCGATAACCTCGTCGAATTAAGGAACCAATTGAGAGAAATTAAAAGCGAATTCCTAAACGAGTTTGATTTGCATCTGCTTACTGAGAATTTTGATGGGGAAGTTTCAAAATACCAAAACTTTGAAAAAAATGTTGATGAAATCATCGAAAGCAAAAAGCTAGTTTCAGAAGAAATTCAAAAGGAATTAATTGAAGTTTTTAAAGAACTCCATACTTTCTCGTCTTCCGTCATATCCTCCGCATTACTAACTCAGACAGGAAGAGTAATAGTCTCTTACCTTAATTCTAACGTATTATCTGAAATTATAAGGCTACTAGAAAGCCGATTTATTATTGGAAATTCTAGAATACACGAATTAATTTCTCTCGAAGAATACGGGATTTTATCTTTAGTTGGAATAGATAATTTTATTACCGTTATTCAATTCAAGAAGAAATGCCCTTTTGAAACCGCGTTAATAATTTCTAAGAAATTTTCTAACAGATTAAAAAAAATAATCATGTAAAAGTATCGAATATGCTTTTTATTTATTTGAATGTTAATTTTCCAATCATTTATTATTAAATTATCAATATTTCTATTGATAACATTTATTCAATAAAAAAAGTTAAAAAGACAAATCA
The DNA here is from genome assembly GCA_030606095.1 of Promethearchaeota archaeon. Taxonomy (GTDB): domain Archaea; phylum Asgardarchaeota; class Lokiarchaeia; order Sigyniarchaeales; family SOKP01; genus SOKP01. The sequence continues at coordinate 6,376 of JAUWHC010000073.1, forward strand.
TATTTCTCCTAGTAATACTATTTCTCTTTTAAATTTCAAATAGATTAAAAAAATCGGAGTTAGAAAAATGGAAGAAGAAAAAAAAACTAAGTATATGACTCAAGCTATAAATGACGAAATCCTTGAAAAGTTAAGCTTAAAAAACAGATATTCGTTTTTAAACACGAACTTAACGGCAATTTTGGAACCTAAGGAGTTTAATTTTCTAAAAAAAGCTCAAAAATTCTGCATGCGTTTCGAAAAGAAAAACAATATTACTCACGGACCTGACGAAGATATTTACAGTTGGATCCCAAAATTTGGAGCCGAGGGTTACCTAACAAGAGCTCACTCTTTTGAAATGTGTGATATTAATTACACCGATTATGGTGCAACCACGGAATTTATGAGATGTTTAGCCGTAGACTTTTTTGACCCCCAATTTTCGTTAGCTGGGGGCGCAACCGTCCTAGCGATTAATCCGCTTTACGAACATCACGAAAATATACCCATACGATTAGAAGTTATGAAAAAGTTTGTGACAGGGGTAACGCCAGGAGCAATATTAATCACCGAACCAGAAAGGGGCTCGGACGCAGTTCATATGTTGACCACGTGCGACGAACAGGAAGATGGCTCGTTTCTCCTTAATGGAGAAAAGATTTTTAGTACTAACGGACCTAAATCGGGATATGTCGTTGCTTACGCTACAGCAGAGAAAAACAACGGGAACACGATGGCCCAATTCTTAATTGATACCTCGTGGGACGGTTGGAACTGCGAGCGCGTTTACATTCCGTACGTACCAAAAGTCTGGCTGGGGAAAGAAAGGTTCGATAACCTTAAAGTGCCAAAAGATTACGTGTTAGGCGGCGTAGGAAAGGGTCGGGAACACCTTTTTGAAGGTTTAGTTCCGGAAAGAATAGGAATAGCAATTGATTGCATAGCTCAGAGCTGGAACGCGGTTGCTCATGCGGCCATATATGTTAACAACAGACAGCAATTCAATCAAATGGTTCTTAAATTCCAAGGAGTGGGTTTTCTCTTAACAGATTTATGGGCAAGGCTGACTAACGTCACGCTTGGACTTTTGATGTTTTGTAAAAATTACGATATTAAGATGGAAAAGTTTGGAGGAGAACTTCCTAGAAACATTTCACAAGCTCTAGTAGCTTCTGCTAGTCAGTTCAAGTATCACGCAGCTAAACTTTCAGCAGAGATTTGTTATGAAAGCGCAAATCTCATGGGAGGCGCTGGACTATGCGATAATACTCTAATGCAAGATTTAGTAAACATGTCTAGAATCGCTGAAATCGTTGGTGGAAGCAGACAAATCCAAAACTATGTAATGTCAATGGCCATGAGACAACTTTACAAGATGTCGGGCATTTAAGACATCCAATTTCTTCATACATCTTTTTTTTTTTTATTTTTGATAAATATAGAGCACCTAAACGAGCTTATTTTAAAATAAAAAATCAGAATATATTTTGGTTGATTTAAAAATAATCTTAAATTAAGTTATTATCGCATAAAACTCCTATCTTTATGTTTTAATTCAAAAAAATTCTTATCTCTTTGAATGTCTTCGTATATTTCTGCTAAACTCTTGTTGTGTAATAAATTCTCAAAAAAGATAACATAGACTCATACGCTTCTTTGACATAAGTATTTGTTTGAGAGAATTCAAAAGAAATATCTTTTAGTAGATCAAAATCTAATTTAATATCAACTTCCCTTGTCTTTTAAATTTTGAGTCTTAATCGTTTGTCGTGATAATTAGTCCATATTGCTTCATAGAAAAAATAATTAATAAATTGAACTGTTTCTGTGGCAAATCCTATAGAAAAAGCAGCTAACAAATTCCCTGTAACTATTAAAATAACTAGCATTCCAAGAAAGACTGTTATTATCCTATATATTACGCTTTTAAAGAAACTTTACTTAAGAGTTTCCTTCTTTTTTATTAACTTTTGGATTAATTTCATTTGATAATAGAGAAGTAGACTAAATATTTATTTATTCATTTTTTTATTTATTTTTTTAAAAGAAATGCTCCAAGTAAAAGATTCAATTATTGATTCTATGCGTAAAAAATAATAATAATAATAAAAATTTAGAAGATTTAGTATTGTAGATTCTTTTAGTTTTACAGATTTTACGAAATGGACATTTTATTATTAAAAAAATCTAAAAAAAAAATGTTTTAGCAATATTCTTTTAGCAGAAAAATTTGATTTTCTTAAATGGTTAAAAAAAAATTGATACATTCATGCGTCTAAAGAAAAGTTATTTTTTGATGATAAGTATTCTTGGGTTGGTTGCTATCTTTAGTTCAACTATGTCAAAGAGTCCAATTTTACCGCTTTTTGCGATGTCTTTAATAACTTCCCCCCATGAAGTCCAATTCATCGGATATGTTATCGCAGCATCTACTATCCCCGGAATTATTGTAAGTGCGTTTGCTGGTCGACTCTCTGATATGTATGGTCGAGAAAAACTTGTTTTGTTATCAGTTGTAATTTTTGCTTCAGCACCTTTTTTTTATCTATTTGCGACTAACATTTGGATCTTAATGATAGTGCGTTTTTATCACGGCTTTTCTACAGCAATATTTGTTCCTGTCGCCACGAGTGCAATAGCGGAATTATATCCAAAGCAAAAAGGAGAAAAAATTTCACTATTTTCTTCAATAACGCTTGTCGGTCGGTTTTTTGCACCCATAACCGGCGGCTTTATCCTTTACGTCACAAATTATTATTATTATGGAGTGTATCTCGTATGTGGTTTCTCAGGAATTATTGCGTTTTTCTTTGCAATGTTTTATTACAAAACTCG
>JAUWHC010000322.1 GCA_030606095.1 Promethearchaeota archaeon
ATATTAGACATTGGGATTAACGACGATTGCTACGATGGTTTTCAATTTATAGATTTAAGTTTAGGTAAGGGTCAAAAAAGAAAAGTCACTCAAGAGAGAGTAATACAATCGATTAAGACCGATTACAACCAAAATAAAGAAGAAAGAACAATAATTTACGAAAAAAATAGTATTGAGAGTATTTCTGCTGATCATTCTGTAATTTCAATGATGAAAGAGAGCAACGAGTCTTTGAAAAACATAGAGTTATATTTAAAAAATCTCACCTTAACCATGCAAAATATGCCGGTTAACCCTATATCTTACGGACCACCAGTACGCACCTCCCAAAGAGTTTCGGGACCGGGCATTGAAAGAATTAAAAGATCCAATTTGCCGTCATTGATGCAAAGCCGAGGATCATCAGCTAAACTTTTAGTAATGAAAGAAATGAAAACAAAATTCAGAGAAATCACAGAGAAAAACAATGGTTTTAGTGTTTCAGATATTTTAAAACCAATGAGCGGGGATGAACTTAAAGCGATCGTATTGAGCGATGAGGAATTAAAGAAAAAGGAAGAAATCGCAATCAACAACCAAATTGAAAGATTTAAAAAAAAACTAGAACAAAAAGAAAAAAAAGTCAAATTAAAAAAATTAAATAAACCAAAATAAGCTATTAATGAATACCGAACTCACTTTTTTTAACTCTATCCCAAATATTCATTCGTAGCGTTCATTATTAGTTTTATTATTAATCTTTAATTATCTTCGATTATTAAATTATTAATGAGGAAAGAAAACTTAATAGAGGTCGATTAATTTTTTATTAAATTACTTTATTGGTACCGCTGGAAGCGGAAAAAGTACTTTAACGGGATTATTTAAAGAATATGTTATTAATAGAGATCCTGAGATTTCTGCTATTACTTTAAACTTGGATCCTGGCGTTAAAAAAATGCCTTATACTCCCGATATAGATATAAGAGACTTCATCGTTCTTGAAGAAGTAATGGCTAAATACGAATTAGGGCCAAACGGAGCCATGATCTTAGCTTCTGATTTAATGGTTAACTTTCTAGACGATTTAAAGTACGAAATTGACGAATACAATCCCGATTGGGTATTTGTAGATACTGCTGGGCAACTCGAACTATTTGCTTTTAGGGAAACGGGACCTTTAATTGCAAGCTCATTAGGTTTTGGATCAATTCAAAAGGCAGTTTCTTTTCTTTTTGATTCAAACTTAGTCCTCAGACCTAATGGATTCATATCTACATTACTTTTAGCTGCCTCAGTACAATTTAGGTTTAGAAATATTTCCCAAATTAATGTTTTATCCAAAGTTGATTTATTAGGCGAAGATCAAATCGATATGATTGTTAATTGGAGTCAAGATTTTCAAGCGTTAGAGGATTCCACTAATGAAAGAGAAAGTGGTTTGATAAGGGAATTATCTATGTTAATTTCAGATGTATTCGTTCAATTAGGCTCCACTTCAGAGTTGATCCCCTGCTCAAAAAAAGAAGAATATGGGCTCGATCTATTATTTGCCTATTACCAAAGAATTTTCGATTCGGATAAGTCAAGGTTTTATTAAATTAAATGATTAATAACACTAAATAAAGTAAAAAGATAATCTTTTAAATTAAAATATGAAAATTATTGGTCCATGTGCGGGTATTGGCTCAAGATTACGCCCATTTACCTTAAGCAAGCCTAAAGCATTCATAAATGTTGCTGGAAAGACGGTGTTGGAACACATCCTTAATAAGATTAGTGATACATTTGATTCAAAATCGGAATTAATTTTAATTGTCGGATATAAGAAAAGACAAATAACAGAATTCGTTAAACAAAAGTATAGCGATAAATTTAGGTTAACTTTTATCGAGCAGGTACCTAGAGGTTATAATGACGACATCCCCTTTTATTGGGGCCTAGGTGAAGCCGTATATTTAGCTAATTCAAGGTTTGAAAAAAACACACACATAAATAAAGAAGCTGATAAACGGGAAGGATCGTTAATCTTCTTAGCAGACATGATTCCAATTGATGAATTTTCTTACTTAATGTATAGATATTACGATTCTGATATAGATGGAATTATTACAGTAATGGAAGTTCCAAAAGAAGATGCAAGCTCTTACGGTGTTGTTGTCGTAGATGATAATTCTCTTATTCAAAAATTAGTTGAGAAACCAAAAGAATTTGTATCCAATTTAGCTATAGCTGGTATATACGCATTTTCTAACTCTGCAACCCAAGCTCTCTTTGATAATTTAAAAACACACTTAGATAAAAGAGTGGATGGATCTAAAGAGGTTTATTTAACCAAAAGCTTACAAGAATTAATCGATAGCGGATTCAAAATCGCAGCAGTTAAGCTTAAAAAAGGAATATTAGATTTTGGAAGACCTTCTGAAGTGTTGAACGGTAATAAGTATCTTTTGAACCAAAAATCGGTCAATATCGAAGATTTTCAAGAGTTAAATGTCGTTTCTGAAAGGTCGTTCATAAAAGGTCCTGTGTTTATTGGGAAGAATACCAAAATTTCTTATTCCGTTGTTGGACCATATGTTTCGATTGGTTGCGATTCTAATATTGAAAATTGCATTCTAGAAAATTGCGTTATTGAAAAGAATGCAACTTTAAAAAATGTGATCACTAAAAGTTCAATCATAGGAAGTAATGTAAGAATAGAAAATATTACTAAAAATAATTTAAATATTGGAGACAAAAGTATTTATTGATAATAGATTACTCTTTTTAATAAATGACAAAAAATAATAATTATCATGCCGTATAATATAGCGTTTGATGTGGCACATAAACCGCGTGGAAAGTTAGACGAGAATCTAACGGAATTACGAGACTTCTTAAATGCGAACGATTATACTTGTTATAATTTCTTAGAAGCGCCGATTACCCGAAATTCTTTGAAATCTTTTGATATTTTAGTGTTTGTTTGCCCTGATTTTGCAAAAATTTCTTCGATGGAAATAACTGAAATTAACAGTTGGGTTAGAGAAGATGGTGGCGGGTTATTGATGCTGTCACATGCGGGGGGCGATAGAGGGAGAAATAGTAACTTAAGCGAATTAAGTCAAACATTTGGAATAACATTTGAAAACGATCAAGTACTAGATAAAACTTATAATTTAGGCTTGGAAAATATGCCTATAGTTACAGCCTTTATTCCACCACATCCAATTACAAATAGTATAAGTTCTTTGTGTTTTAGATCTGGATGTTCGCTTTCGTTATTAGGTAATTCGATTTCTATTGTATCCTCAAACGAAACCTCAGAACCTTTTTCTACTCCCTTAATTTGTGTTGCTGAACCAGATAAAGGAAGGGTATGTGCTATAGGAAGTTATGAATTGTTTAGAGACAGCGTTGGAGGGGGTTTCGGTAACGATGAGCATCCAAATTTAACGTTTAATGTTTTTTCATGGTTAGTTTCAGATTATAGAATGGAATTGCATTCGAGTGGTGCTATCCCCGAGATTGCTCCTCAAGAGGTAACTTCTACAACACAAACAATGGATTACCAAGCGCCACCAATTAGTTCTGAAATAACTGAAAGGAAAAATGTAGATATCGATTTTACTATGAAAATATCCAAAAAAAGTGAATTAATCGATTTGCTAAAGATTTTTCAAAATCAAATTGATATAATAAAGACTACAATCGATAAACTAATTAGAACAGTTGCATCTTCGGAAACCGCGATTACAGAATTGAATCAACCCCCATCAAATCAAATTGAAAAAACAACAAGTGATAATTTAGACGAATTATTAGCTTTAAATGATCCACTAACCGATCTACCCAAAAGACCTGA
>JAUWHC010000333.1 GCA_030606095.1 Promethearchaeota archaeon
TTGGGTCGTATTGCTTTAAAACCTCATCCTTGAGTCTTTTAATTTCTGATGACTTTATAAAATGTCGTTGTTTAATTCTCATATTCATTATGGTATAAAAAAGGTTCGAATAAAAATTTTACATATCCTTTGGTATTAAAAGCCTAAATTTTAATTTTTTCTTTCTGTTCCAGGGTCATCTCTAAATTATCTATAATATTTACAACATGTTCTATAACTTCTTTTTTTATGATGCTAAAAAATATCACCTTAATCTTGTCCTTAAAAATGCTCAAGAAAAATTCAAGACCAATAAAAAGAACTAGAGTTTTTAATTTTATATAAATTTGGAGTCCATAGATTAAATAAAAATCTTCAAATAAAAACCTTTTATATCCCCATGTTTATATTAATATTAATTTATGACTAAAGTTAATTCATCGGCAGTAGTCATCATCCCTCCAAAAGAAATATGGGAGCCAATTCAAGAAATTCGAAGGATTTACGATAGACAAATCCTTAGATGGATGCCTCACATCACTTTACTATATCCCTTTCGACATGAATCCGAATTTAACACTTTAGAGAGTCTGTTCTCGACGATAAACAAAAAAATAAAATCGTTTAAGATTTCGTTTAGTAAGTTTAAATATTTCAATCATGGAAAACAAAAATATACCCTTTGGTTGGCTCCCGAACCTGAATCCTTAATTAATGACCTCCAGTATAAGCTTTTGGCAATTGTTCCAGACTGTAATAATGTAAATTTACATAAAAACGGTTTTACTCCTCATTTAAGCGTAGGACAATTTGAAGGGAAAAAAAGACTAATAGAGGTTGTAAAAACTCTTCAAAGTAATTGGAGTCAATTAAAATTCACGATAAATTCAATTTATTTTATCGCAAGAGAGAAACAGAAACTATCCAAATTTGAAGTTAAAAAGACTTTTTTGCTAAACTAAGAATTCCTTTATCAAAATATATTTGAAAATCAGTTGAGATAAAAAAATTAATTCATTTTTAATTCGCTTTGTACTTGTAAACAAGTTCCGCGATTTTGTGGAATACTTCTTTGACGATTTCACCAGTTAGAGCTGAAGTCTCGTAATAAGGCGCGTTAAGCTTTTCGCTTAGATGCTCTGCCATGGGTAATATGATTTTACGCTCTTCTTTCAAATCTACTTTATTCCCTATTAAGATTCGAGGTATGCTACTGAGCCCAAATTTTTCAGCTGAAGAGTACCAATTAGTAATGTTGGAAAACGTGCTAGATCTTGTCATGTCATATACCAGAAGCATACCATCCGCTCCATTAAAGTAGGGACGATGTAGCATATAGAATTGTGGTTGTCCGGCGACCTCCCAGAACATTAGGTTAATTGTGGCGTTAATTTCCTTCAATTTAATTGGTTCCTTTACTATATTAACACCGACAGTTGGTAAATAAATTTCCTTAAACTTATTGGTGGCAAATTTAGTAAGAAGGCTTGTTTTTCCTACTGCGGGGTCTCCTACCACAATTACTTTAAAAATGGCTTCTGTTCGCCCTTGAAAAAATAAACCCTCTTCTTCTCTCTTGTTATTACTCATTTGAATTCTGATCCCTTGTAATTATAATTTTGAATAGTTATAATAAATATGAAGTACATCTTTATAATTTTTAATAATTTACTTAAAAACTATTTAAGTTTAAGTTTGAAACATTCCAAAGGAATTGGATTTGCTTTTAAGAAAAAGATTTGAAAAAGAGTAACGATAAAAAAATTATTCTATTTTTATTTCTCTTTGTTGTTGTCAATCATCATATTTTGTCAGTAAATCAGTCATTTAATTTTGTCAATTTTTGTCATTCTCCTCCTGATTTTAAGCAAGATATTTTGTCAATAATACTTGATTTAATATAAAAAAAAAAGAATTTAGGTTTAGATCTTAAAGATCTATTGTTTTTAGAAGCACGCCGTTCAGGTAGACTAAGAGGTTTTTTCCAGCGTTTATTTCTTGAACCTCTACGGTCTTACCTGACATCTTATAATCAATGGTATAATATTTACCCTTGTACATGATAACTCCAGCTCGGGTAATTTTACGCGCTTTTCGCTTGATTACTATTGGAACGATGTAAGCATGGTTGACGATGAGTTTCTCCTTGTGATATATCTCTATTTTATCCTCGTATTCAATTACGTCGAGTTTTGTCCCTGAGAAACCGGGCGGAACCTTAAATTTCTGTGCTTTATAATGAATTTCATTGTATTTACTGACCTTTCGCTGTTCTACTTCGTGAAGCCAACGCGTCCAATTCACGTTCGCTTTTAGCGGCCTAAAGATTCGATCCTTAACGTCAAGATATCTCTTAACAGGTGCGCATTTTTCTGGTAAACTACGATGGGACTTTTCAGTATTGTACCAATCAACCCATTCTTTTAACATTTGGTTAAAATCCGTTAAGGTGCAGTTAGGATTGTTTTTAACGTTAAATCGAGCTTCCCCCAGGAACATCGTTCTCACGGTTCCAAACCATCTTTCGAGTTTTCCCTTAGTTTCGGGATGTCTAGGTTTAGCAAAAATGGGTTTGATGCCTAAGTTGTCTAATAATCTGGTATATTTCGTCCCTAATTCTCCAATGAGGTTCCGAAATTGCGTACCATTATCTGCTAAAATTTGATTTGGTCTTCCATAAGCCATGACCGCATCTCGTATCACTTTTATGACGTTCATACCTTTTTGATCCTTAAAATATTCTGCAGATACGATAAATCTCGAATGATCGTCTAACAAGGCTATTAGATAGAGCTTTTCCAAGTGTCCAATGGTTTGAACCCCTGCGATATCTATCTGCCAGAGATCGTTTGGTCTCGATCGTTCAAATTTAATATACCCTAATCTCCGATTTCTACTCTTATAGGTTAGTCCTTGGTCTCGGATGTACCTTCTTATTGTTGACAGAGAAGGTGTTTTAGTAGGATACTTTTTTTCAAGTATTCTCTTGATGAGTGGAGCGCTCCTCTGTGGTACTTCCTTCTTAAGTTTTTCAATTTGGGTGAATATCTCAAGAGGATACTTTCGCCGGCTTGTGAGTTTCTTGGTGTTAAGATGGGAATCGATAAATTTCGCCTTGTTATCCTCGCTAAGCCATCTATATATCGTTCTTTCGGTTTTCCCAAAGCGAGATGCAAGTTCTTCGATAGAAAGTCCCTTGTTATGAAATAATTCGCGAGCTTCTTCACGTTCTTGTTGATTTGTTGTTTTTTTCACGATTCTCACACTCTATATTTTTTTGTTAGATTGTGGTTAAATAAATCGTGTATCAAGGGGCTCTTAAGGGAGAATATGATTTGAGTCTTACAAATCAATATAAATCTTACAAACGCTAGTTTTATCTCACTTTAATTGTGTCACTCTCATGACTGACGACAATACGTCAAGCGTCAAAAAATCACAAATAGAAAAGTTGAAAAAATTAAGGATTTTACTGACATTTTTCATGACTGACGATTTGTGGGCAGCAACTTAATAAATGTCAATGAATTACTGATTTTGTGACGTTTTTTAATTACTGATAACATATTTAGATATGAATCTTTATGCCATTATGTTTTTTAATCTTTATCTCTTTTAATCTTAAAATTTATGTCGAATTTTGTTGTTTTCAAAAACAAAATAAGATTTTAAATCCTTA
>JAUWHC010000311.1 GCA_030606095.1 Promethearchaeota archaeon
TTAATGACTTTTTAGAACAAGATAATTTAATAAATGTTACAATCTCAGCTGACGCTAAATTATTTTCTTTCACATTTAAAACGAATTTCACCCTTAAATTTGAAAACTCTGTTGATTACAGCTGGGCAATTGATAGATTAGTCGAAGGTAGAAACTTAAGGGAAAGAATATACTTTCCTTCTTTAATATCTGGCCCGAAACATATTTATTTAAAAAATGTTACGTTAATTGAAAGCACCATTACTGCAGATCAAGTTATCAGCAATAGTTCTTTATTTGAGAGATCTGTTAATTACTACGACGCCATAGTGTCCATTACTCAAGAAACAATAGAGAATAGTTTAATCTTTACCGAAAATGCCGTAAAAAGGAAGGGATTGAGATTAACGATCCCTTATCTCATTGTTGGTGAAACAAACCCGTTTTTTTTTAAATATGATGCTACGAACGATCTTAAAATTTATATTACCGATAACATACGCATGCCTTTAATGGGTTATAGAATAGAATTGCTTTATTTTGGAAAAGTATTTGGAACTTATATCTCAAATAATTTAACTCAACCTATGGCACCTGCATATTCGAACGAAAATGGAGAGATTTTAATTGAGAACGTTCCTAATGGAAACTACACAATTAAAATTTTTCAAGATAATGTATTTATAATGGACGCGTTAATAAATACATTTAGCGAAGTTATTTACCTAAATACAAATGTACCATATTTCCCACTCTGGATTCTTATATTTGGAGGCATAAACGGTGCTTTGATACTTATTGGTTTAATCATTTATTTTAATAATAAGAGAAGATCTTAAAACAAATTGATTGTAATTTTCATTGATGATATTGAAAATTTCTTAAGCTTTTTAGACAAGCGAATAATGGATGAGGTTTTCTACGAATTTAAAGAGATTAAAAACGATACAGATTTATCTATAGACATCAAGATTGAGATAATTCTTCACTTTCTTGCTAAAGCTAAGGATACATTAGTCCTCTACGAAACTAAACAAATTATCACGAAGCCAATAAATTCTAATAATAATTCTAATGTAATTGATACTTTGCAAAAAATGTTCGACAAAGTAGACACATCAATAAGATTTATAAGAGGAAAAATTCGCGAAATCTTTCTTTCTTATTCTCCATAAATAATATAAAGACGATTGTTTTCACTGATTTGGATTAAAAAGTCTACCATATCCTATTAATCGATAACGTCTATTAATAATTCTAGAAATCGCAAATATAGAATTCTCAGGAGGGCAAATAGGTGGACTTAAATTGAGGATATAAGAGTTTTTTAAAATTTTTATAACAATTCCTGCTGTTTTTTCAGTACCAACAACTAATAAGAGCTTTTCGTTATGTTTAAGTTGTTGAACCCTTATTTGCATTTCAGAACCAATTACTCTTTCTAAAAGGTTGACTTTTAACTCTACTTGTGAAACAATTTCGGGTAATGTGTTAGGTTTGCCAACCAAATGCCCTATCAGAGAGTCTCCCCTTGTTAAGGCGGGATCTAATTTAGTTCCTAATCCAATTAGACCCCCGGGATTAGCTTTTTCTAAAAGACTATTCCCTTGGCTAATGCTTACTATTTCAGTTATAATTGGTATAAAATCGTTCTTAGCTCGAAGACCTGGTCTAATTTCGATTTCTTCACCAACCTTAATTTTACCTTTTAATACGGATCCCCCAATAACTCCGCCACGTAATTTACTGATTTCTGTGCCTGGGCGATTTATGTCAAAAGATCTAGCAATTAAGAATTGAAATTCTTCATCTTCACGAATCTTAGGAGAAGGTATTATTTCTTCGAACGCTCGAACTATCAGACCGATATTAACGTTAAAAATTGCGGAAACAGGTATAATTGGAGCGTTTTCAGCAATGGAATCTTTTACAAACGCTTTTATTTGATTATAATTTTCGTACGCTTGCTCTTTTGACACCGCATCAATTTTGTTTTGGATGATAATAATGTTCTCGATTCCCGCAATATTCAATGCGGCTAAATGTTCTCTCGTTTGTGGTTGGGGACAAACTTCATCAGCGGCAATTAGTAAACAAGCGCCATTCATTAAAAAAGCTCCACTTAACATAGTAGCCATTAAGATTTCGTGGCCAGGAGCATCAACGAAGGAAACATTTCTTCTAAACTCTAAATTCTTTTTACAGTTGGGGCAAACAAATCTTGGTTGACCTTTTTTTCTAGCAGCTTCTGCCATATGATACGTGAGATATTCGTCGCATTCAGGGCAGTATAGAATAGTCGCATTTGAATATCCTAATTTTATCGAAATCCCTCTCTCTATTTCCTCAGAATGTCTATCTGTCCAATCACCCGTTAAGGTCTTAACTAGTGTGGTCTTTATAGGAAAAGCCGAAATGGCTAGTTCATTCCATGGTCTACATGGCCCACTAGTCCGATATTACACTCTGCTTGCTTTTTTATTAGTTCTTTAAGGTTTGTGCTTTTTATTGGCTTTGCCTTTTTTGTAGTTTCTGCTTTTTTGGGGTGTTTCTCTTTAACATCCAGTTTTAGAGTTTCTACTTCTGATGATTTCTCCTTCAGTAATAAGCAGGCACTTTCAATGAATTTCAATGCCGTTGCTTTACCAATACCTTTGATTTTTAGTTTCACAATATCCTCTGGTTTAGACGAAGCTAATATTTCAACAGAATTAATGCCTTCTTCTTTAAATTTTTTCGCTGTTTCTGATCCGATGCCTTTTACATCCTCTAATTGATTAACCATAATAGATTAATTATTTCATTATAATTATTTCTTACTAATCTTTTCTTAATTTTATTAATTCTCTTTAGAAAAATTAGAAAAAAAATAACTACTCTTTTTTAATCGTTAGTAATAGATTTACATAAAATTCTTAAGAGAAATCTTACTTGGCTGTTTCTATTGTTTTAATTGCCCCAGGTTTTTTCTCAAGTTCTTTATACGAAACTCTTAAAAGACTATCGAAATAAAAAGTGGAAGTTTTACCACAAGATTCGCTTTTATGAAGGATATACGCTGGAGCGGGATATTGAGACGAATCGATATCTTCTAATTCTATATTGAATATTATTTTCTCGTGGCAAAACGGGCAAGTGTTAAACCTAAGCGGCATAATAAATTTTCAATTTTTTATAAATAATATTCATGTTCTTATTTTTAATTAGTTGTAATATTTATAAACATATTATTCACTCTAAAAATAATTATAAAACAAGTCACTTTTTATTAAATTGATTTTAAATGACTAACACAGGTTTTAAGAAACTTACAATTTTTTCAATAATTATCTTGGTTCTTATTCCAGTGGTAAGCCTTACGATAGAATTTAGCAATCCAATCGCAAATAATAAAAATAGATTAAACAACTTAAAAACAGCCAATAATGTCCCCGAAATTGATTTATCTCAATTGCCAGAAATTGACTATGAAACATTAAACGCCACTTGGTACGATCAGAAAATAGAGATGCTTATAATTATAAATGACACGAGTTTTTTGGATGCTGTTACCCCTTTAATGGAATGGAAAAACGAGAAAGGTGTAAAAACCATCATTTTATCCAACTATTCGGATTATGAAGGGAGGGATAAAGCAGAGCAAATTCGAAATATGATAAAAGAGTACTACGAAAAGGAAAACGTTCAATGGGTTCTTCTCGCCAGCGATGCTGAAGATAATTTAATTCCTATAAGAAAGGTATATAACCCCGATGTAACATTAGTAGGTGGTCAACATGAATATTTGGGTTGGGACGATTATTATAAACCAACTGATTTTTATTACGCAGATTTAACAGGATCGTGGGACGATAATAACAATAGTATATGGGGCGAATCTTCAAAATACACGGGTAATATTGATGAAATCTCGTGGATACCAGAAGTCTATGTTGGTCGTCTACCAGCTGATAATATTGTTGAGCT
>JAUWHC010000098.1 GCA_030606095.1 Promethearchaeota archaeon
TCTGTTTGGTAATTTTCTTGAAACCTTTAAATAAAGATTTAGATAAGAAAAAAAATATTATTGAGAAATATAATTCAACCTCAAGCTTCTATGATAATAGATATAGTAAAATCCAAAAAGAGAAGTATAAAATTCTTTTTAGAAATTGCAATTTAAATTACAAAACCATTCTAGATGCGGGTTGTGGTACAGGCCTATTAATTGAATATGTTTTTAACTTAAATATCGATAATATAAAGAAGAAGGTCAAATATATTGGAATAGATATCTCTTGGAAAATGCTAATGAACTTTTGTGACAAATCTAAAAAAATAAAAGATATTGAAGAGATAAATCTAATTTTAGGAGATATCGAAAACTTACCACTAAGACAGGATATCTTTAATACTATTTTTTCAATCACATCTCTCCAGAATTTACCAGTCATAAAGAAAGGTTTGGGTGAATTAATTCGAGTCGGTCAAAAGGATTCGCTTTTAAAATTATCAATCTTACGAAAACAATTGAAAGTAGATGATTTAATAGCATATTTAAAGACACATACAATAGACCTTAAGACCGAGTTTTTAGAGAATATAGAAGATGTGATTATTCAAGGAAATCTAAATAAGCATTAATTCTAAATTTACTTTTTTTTAAATGATTGAATAATCTCTACAGGGTTGCTTTCTATATGGTATTTCTTTTGAAAGAAGTTACACACATTTTCAATATCTCTTTCTAAAATTGATTTTGCGTTTGGGTGATCTGACGGAATCCATTGTAGCCAATCGATTATTAATATATTTCCTTTATTATCTACTACTATGTTGAATTCTCCTAGATCTCCATGGATCATGTTCGCTTTTTGATAAATTACTTTAGTTTGTTTGATGATCTTGTTAAAAATTTTACTTGGATTTTTAAGATTTTGATAATACGCTAATTCTTTTCCTCTTAAGTATGACATTACAATCATATGTCGATTAAGTCCTATTGGTTTAGGTGTATCTACTTTAAGTTCGTAGATTTTACTTAAAGCGTCAAACTCTTTTTTAGCGGCAAGTCTGTTTACATACAACCAAGATAAATGCTTTCGATTACCAAGAAAGCTTCTTAACATCTTAATGTTTTTAAAACTAGTCCTTCCCATCCTATATATTTTTAAAGCGTAAATATTTTCGTTATCGTCCATACAACCATAGACGTCTGATTCTTTACCTTTACCTATCATAGGCCCTAACTGATTAATTATCTCTCTTTCAACCAAAGTGTGTAGACCTAATACATCGTAACCAATAGAATTAAGGGTATATGCTATATCATTTTTAGAAGAATCTCTTACTATTAAATCTAATTTATGTACCTTTTTAAGACGATATAAGGTTTCTTCTATTGGATTCCTAGAATAGAATTTTATGTTATTTACCGTAACATATTTAGATCTTTTCATTCCGATCTCAATTCCCATTAAAATTCTTAAATCTTCCTTATCCAGCTTTTTTTTCTCCAGTAATTTTGCTGCTTCAGCCATATTGATTATCTTACAATTTCTTTTGGTTTAAAACACTTATCTAAAAATTATTAAGTTAATATTTAAAACATTTCTTTAAAATTGAAACTCATCAGATCAAAAAATATATTTTCTATAGGCTTTAATGAATGAGATGAGTTTTTTTGCGTTTGGTAACTCAAAAATTATAATACCTATAATAATTACAATTAAAAATATAAAGATGTCACTTTGTTTGATGTAATAAATTGAGGCGGTTGATCCTTCTTGAAATAAAAACAAGAAAATACCTTGCTGAAGATAAAAGGCTATTCCACTGCAAATGATCACACCTAATAAGGAAAAAACAATAGCTTGATGTTCGATCTCAAAGATACCAATCGCAGTAATAATAATAAAAGAAATTAAAGAAATTAGTATTACTATATACGAAACATAGAGCCAATTGCGGTACAAATCCGCACTAACCTCAAAATTATTGCCAATATTCGTCCAAAACAAAGAAGAAGCTAAATTTAAAGCAGAAAATATCGGTAAAATCAAAGATATTATTAGAAAAATTAAATATAACCTTATTGTAATAAATCTTGTAAACTTCTGGTGCTCTCTTTCGTCTTCTTGATTTATTTTTTTTAACATTAAATCCAATTTATTTTGAACATAATCTGGAATTTCTTTCTCTAAAATAGATAATTGGAAATGTATGTGGGGATAGTTGGACATTAAATTTTCTAACAATTTATATCCTCTATTAAATCTTTCTTTAGAGCTTTTCGGTCCGTTCCATAGATAGATGATTTTACGCTCTTCATCTAAAATAGCGCATAAATCGTGATAAAGTAAGCTTGTGTTTTCCTCGACCCAGCTTTTATTAGGCTCGTTGAAAATGTATGTCTTCAGCATAGATAATCAATAATTTTTAACTCTAAATAATTTATATTTTTTTCTATATCTTAACTGTATTGTTAAAATAATAAAATTAGAAAAAATTAAAATAACTAAAAAATTTTGTTGAAAATAAGTTATTTTTTTTCAATTCTCTCCTTAATTTCTTCCCATTGATCGCTAATATATCGTTTATAATCCTCAATTTGGCTATCAGAGATAGTTCTGAATCTTTTTTGGATTTTTAAATATTCCTCAATAGGTTTGCGTTTTATTGGGTCTAAAAATCTTTTACTATCTTTTGATAGAATAAACTTACCGTTAATTACTTCATATAGCGGCCAGAAACCCGTTTGAACAGCTAATCTCCCGATCTCAATTGAATCTTTTGGATTATATCCCCATCCTGGTGGGCAAGGAGCAAGAATGTGTATATATTTTGGACCGTAAATATTTTGAGCGTTCTTAAATTTATCGTATAGATCAAGCGGATACGATGAAATGGCTGTTGCAACGTAAGGGATGCCGTGTGCCTCCATAATTTTAGCCATATTTTTTTTGCGTCCCACTTTACCAGTAGGAGTTGTTGTGCTAAAAGCACCAGGTGGTGTACTTCCACTTCTTTGAACTCCTGTATTCATATACGCCTCGTTATCATAACAAGCAAAAATAAAGTTGGTTCCTCTCTCAACCGCTCCGCTCAAACTCTGAATTCCAATATCAACAGTCCCTCCATCTCCCGCAAACGCAACGACATTAACATCGTCGGCTAATCCTTTGTCTTCAAGTGAAGCTACAATGCCAGAAGCAGAAGCGGCCGTAGTAGCAAAAGGAGTATGAAGTACAGAAACTTTAGTGGTACAAAACCCTTGCATTCCATGTAAAACAGTTAAGCACGAAGCTGGTACAGTAATAATTGTTTTTGGTCCCAGGGCTTTTAGAGCAATTCGATAAATTAGGGCCATAGAACAACCCGCGCAAGCTCTAGTACCTGGGTAAATAAATTCTTCTTCAGGTATATCCATTAATTTAACCAATATATCTTAACCTCCTTTGAAATACTCTGATTCGTCATAATCACCTAACTCTTCCAATCTTAAACCAATGAAATCGGTTTTATGTGATATTATCCCTATTTCTGATTCTTCAATTGCTTTATACACTCCCTTTATAATATGTTGGTCAGTAATATCTCTACCCCCTAACCCTACTATAAATCCTTTAATAAAGGGGCTATTTTTCAAACCATATAAAGCAGCCTTTAACTCGTATGATAACACGCCTTCGTATCCATAACCAATATCCCTATCAAAAACAACGACTTGCTTTTTATTTTTGAAAAATTCTCTTAAATACGAAATGGGAAACGGTCTAAATAGTTTCAAACTCACTAAACCAACTTTTAACCCGTCTTTTCGAAGTTTTTTAATCACATTTCGAGCTTGAGAAGCTACTGAACCCATTGCAAAAATAATAGTATCCGCGTCTTCAGTTAAGTGCGTCTTGTAAACTCCATTTCCGTAAGATCGCCCAAATTTATCGGCAAATTCGTCATGAACCTCTTTGATCACTTCAATTGAATTTTCAAGAGCTTTTTGCATCGCATATCTATACTCAAAATACCCGGGAACGATTCCTTCTTCACCCCGATCTCTTATATGAGGGGTGGTGACAGGATCTATACCCTTCACTTGAGATGTATCTGATAAATTTATATGATGTTTTAGAGGAGGTAAAAAACCATCTATATCATCTTGATTTTCTAGGATTACGGGCATCATAGTATGGGACAATATATAACCATCATAGGCTACCACTATTGGAAGATAAACTCTTGGATCTTCCGCGATTCTAAAAGCTTGAATATTAGTATCGTAAATTTCTTGATTGTCCATACAAAACATTTGAATCCAACCAACATCGCGCATAGTAATAAAGTCTTGGTGATCCGTCCAAACCGACCAAGGGGCTCCTGTTGCTCTAGTTGCCAAATTTATTATTATCGGTAATCTGTTACCCGCAGCCCACGGTAGCATTTCATACATCAACATCAATCCGTGAGAGGATGTTGCCGTGCCCACTCTTGACCCTGTGGCCGAAGCTGCGCAACATACCGCTAATGCGGAATGTTCTGATTCTACTTTTACAAAACGAGTATTCATTTTGCCTTTTGAAATAAATTCTGCTATTTTTTCGACGACCGGACTTTGAGGAGTTATGGGGTAAGCCGCAACGACGCCAACTTTAGCTTGTCTGAGAGCTTGAGCTGCTGCATGGTTTCCTGTCAAAATCTTAATTTTGTGACTAATTTTATCAGATTTCTTTTCTGTAATTGTCATTCAATTTTCACCTCTACCATTTCAATTGCGTTTACAGGGCATTCTTCCATACAAATTCCACATCCTTTACAATACTCTAAATCTATTTTAGGTGGAATAGTCCTAGATACTACTGCTTCTGGACAATATAACCAACAATTAAAACAGCTAGGTTTTCCCGATTTTGCCGGAATACATTTCTCTAAATCAATTACGGGTTTTTTAGGGCTCCATGTGCCCGTCTTCCCCGCTTCCCCCTTTACAGGTTTTTGAACGGAACCTAAGATTTTTTGATAATCCTTTTTCGTATCAACCATAGATATCACACAAATTAATGAATAAAAGCCAATATAAAAATTAATAACTATTGAAATAAAACTCTTCCCATTAATTAAAATAGGCTTATTTTTTAGAATTCAAAGAGATTATCGAAGAAAAGGCGATAAATTAACTCATATAATATTATTAAAAAAAAATGTTAGTCTTTTGAAAAAGAAAGAAATTTATATTCAACAATTCTATTATCTCTTTAGAAAAAAACATACATTATGAATAAGTATCAGTTCTTTTGGTGATGGATATAGATTATAATAAAGAAGAAGTTAGAGAAAAATTCAAGGATTTATTTGAACACTCTTTGGATTTAATTTATGTAAATGATTTATACGGTAATTTTCTCGATGCAAATGAATTAACTTTAATTTCTCTCGGTTACGAAAGGAAGGACATTCCTAATTTGACTTTTACTGATATGCTTGACAGAGATAATTTGATGAAGGCATACAACACATTGAACGACATAAAAAAAACGGGGAAACAATCTGCCCAGAGGGAATACAAGCTTAAAACAAAAACGGGCGATTATATATTTATCGAAACGTATAGCATTCCTTTAAAAAAAAAAGGTAGATTGTACGGAATATTAGGAATAGCCAAAAACATCACCAAACGGAAAGAAACAGCACAAAAATTAAAAGATTCAGCAGAAATGTTCAAAGCTTTATTTAAGGAAGGTCCAATTCCGGCTTATACTTGGAGAAAAATAGGAGATGATTTTGTTTTTATTGATTTTAATAACGCCGCAGATAAAGTAACTCAAGGGCATGTAGAAACATTTTTAGGAACTAACGCGTCTGAGATGTACAAAGATCGTCCAGATATTTTGAACGATTTACTTCTTTGTATAAGCGAAAAATCTTATATTACGCGAGAAATGAAGTATAAATATAATTTCTCAAAGGACGAGAAATATTTATTAGTCAATTACGGCTACATAGATCCTGATTTAATAATTGTGCGCACAGAAGATATAACGGAAAGAAAAAAAGCAGAAGAGAGATTAAAGGAATCTGAACTTAAATATCGCAATATGATTAATAATCTAGATGTTGGTTTTTACCAAGTATCTCTAGATGGAACGATGATAAACCATAATCCAGCCCATAATAAGATTCTAGAATATGATCAAACAGAGAGCCTTATAGGTAAAAAAGTAACAGAATTTTGGCAATTTCCTGAAGATCGAGACGAATATTTAAACCAGATCTTAAAAAATGGTTATGCTAAGAATTTCATCTGCCCATCCCTAACTAAAGAAGGTAAAAAAGTTGTTGTACAATTAAATTCTCATTTAATGCTGAATAAAGAAGGAAACCCAATTGGTATCGAAGGAACTTTTATCGACATTACAGACAAATACAATTTGGAGCAATATTTGAGAGAATCTGAAGAAAAATTCAGATCTATAGCCGAACAATCGTTATTGGGCATATGTGTAATACAAGATGATTTGGTTAAATACATTAATAAACAATTTGCTGATCTAATAGGATATACAGTCGAAGAAGTAAAGAATTGGGATCCTGGTGGGTTTACAAAAGTTATTCATCCAGATGATAGGGATTGGGTAACAGAACAAGCTAAAAAGAAGCAATTGGGTTCAAAGGATGTAAAAAATTATTATCAATATCGCCTAATAAATAAATCTAAAAAAATTATTTGGTTAGATAATTTCTCTAAAACAATTTTATTTAGAGGACGAAATGCGAACTTAGTTACTGTTGTAAATATTACGGAACGAAAAATTACAGAACAAAAATTAAAAGAATCAGAGAGGAAATATCGTAATATCTATGAGAACACGCCTTTTTCAGTAGTATTAACCAATTCACAAGGTGTCGTTGTAGATGCTAATCCAACAGCCGAAGTAATGTTTGGCTATAAGATAGACGAAATAATTGGTAAAAAGTTTATGGATCTTTCAATAATACATCCAGATTACTTATCAACAATTTTCACACTTTTTAAAAAGTTTGTAAAAGGAGAAAGAATGCATCGAATAGATATTCAAATACAAAGAAAGAATGGGACGACTCTTTGGGCAAATCTTCAAGCAGTTTTGATGAAAATCAGGGATGAAACATATGTTCAAGCTTTATTTACAGATATCACTAAAAAAAAAGAAGCTGAGTTCCTTATTGATAAGGAATTAAGAAAATTGAAGGAACTTGATCAACTAAGAAAAAATTTAATTTCAAGAGTTTCACACGAATTAAAAACACCTCTCGTTTCAATTAGTGGAGGTTGTGAACTCTTTTTAACCTTATATGGAGAAAATTTTAGTAAAGAGGAATTAGAGTTAATAGAACTTATTGAAAAGGGAGGTAAAAGGTTAAAACATTTAGTCGATAATTTAATTGATATTTCAAGAATTGAATATGGTAAATTCAAATTACAAAAAGAATCCAACGATCTAAGCGAACTTATTCGGGATGTCTCAAAAGAATTAATGTTTTTATTGAGAGAGAGAAAAACTAATTTAAACCTTACGCTTCCTGAGAGCCTTTTTTTGAAAATGGATAAAATTAGGATTGAACAAGTAATCATGAATTTATTATCCAATGCCATAAAAAATTCACCTCCAAAGGGGGACATAAAGATAGTATTAAAAAAAAAGGAACATTGGGCTGAAATCTCTATTATCGATACAGGGATAGGTCTTACTCAAGAGGAAATGGATTTCATATTCACTAGGTTTGGTAAAATAGAACGGTATGGCGAGGGTTATGAATATATCGATATTCAAGGTACTGGGTTAGGATTATATATCTCAAAAGAGATAGTAGATTTGCACGAAGGTGAAATTAGGGCGGAATCAGAAGGAAGAAATAAAGGGAGTACATTTATCGTAAAACTACCAATATCTTAATATATATATTTTGAAAAATGGATCTATAATATTTTTGCCATGTTAAAACCTTGCTCAATTAAATCGTAGTTAAGGTTTCCTAATTTTTCGCCCAATTTTTTCATAACTACATCTTTTAAATTTTCTAAGTGCAGGTCTGGTAATGCTTTTGATAGTAAACCTAAAATTGGTGTATTTATTACAGGGTTTCCATCTATC
>JAUWHC010000224.1 GCA_030606095.1 Promethearchaeota archaeon
CCAGTTCCGTAAAGAATAATTTCACCGTCATCGATCTCTATGTAATCGTCTCCTTCTCCAGGCCAATTGTGCTTTTCAGTTTCATACAAATTATGAATATCTAAATGAAATCCTACGAAATGGCCTTCACCTTCGGCGTTCATAACAAAATAATCTTTCTCGTGTGTTGGATTCTTTTTAAAATTGAATTTCACTTTCTTCTTTTTATAATCGCTTCCTTCACATGGATTTACGCGATTCCAAAAAACGTGAAATCTGCCATAAGTAGAGTCTAACGAGCTATATTCTTCATAATCAACATAAAAATAAACTACCAAGGCGATATCGCTTTCATTTTCAATTTCTATTTGAGCTCGTTTTGAAAACGGCATTGGGAAAAAACAATTAAATCCTTTTCCATCCTCTGGCCCCATAGAAAGCGGTAAACTCCAAAAATTTGCGGTTTTTGCGTGCCCTACCCCAAAAAAGTCTCCTATTGGGCATTCTACTGAAGGGTGCTCTTCATTATCCCACCACATTCTAATAACTGCTTTTCTCAAGTAATAAGGATCTCCCGAGGCAATCGTCATCCAGATGTGTTTTATCATTCCAGCGCCTTCTATGTTACAAATTTCCCTTATTTCGTTGCCCTTAAATGTAAAGAAATCAGCATTTGCCCCTGTTTTATCGTAACTAGAAATTCTTTTTCTCTTTACATTTTTCCTAATCTGGGCTAAATTTGATAAAGAATTAAATCCAAACTCCATTAACATCCCTTTTTTCCAAATTAATAACTAAGATTATGTAAATATGAGTATTAAAAGCTTAAAATATTGCGAAAAATAACTTTAAATTTATCTCTTAATTTCTATAAATGGATTAAATGGGGATTAAAACTGAGGATAATTTAAAGCGTTCAAAGAACAATTTTGGAAAGCACGTAAAAATTTTGCTTTTTATTATCTTAATGGGAGTATTTTTTAGAAATTTAGGAATAAGTGTGGTTAATATTGGGTTACCTTCTTTTATTATAGACCTCTCTGGAACGCTTACCGCTTATGGAATCGTAATAGGGATTTTTTCTGTGACGCAAGCAGTGTTTCAATTTCCATTCGCTGCTGCCTCTGATAAGTATGGTAGAAGATTAATTGTACTTATCGGATTGATTATATACATAATTGGAACTTTTTTATGTTTTATCGCTCAGGACATAGTTCAACTTATAATCTTTAGAGCAATTCAAGGAGCAGGAGCTTATACATCAATTTTACAAGCAATTATTGGTGATATTTACGAGAAAGAAGATCACGGAAAAGGTATGGGGTTATACGCGTTATCGATGTCCTTAGGTTACTTTGGAGGCATCGTTATTGGGGGATATATCTCGGCTTATTTAGGGTTTAGGAATATATTTTCTATTTCGGGGATTTTAACAATAATATCGGGGGTAGTTATGGTTATCTTCCTAAAAGAAAAGGGAAATAAAAAGGTGAAATCCGATTTAGGAAGTTCCAAAAATGAGAATAAAATGTCGTTAAATTTAGAAAATATAAAAATCCTATTACAAGAAGGGCAATTTACAATTACAATATTTTTAAATAGCGTAAGGTGGTTTATATTTGGAGGAATTATGGCATATTTAATTTGGGTCTTACAAGTCCAATTTATTTTAGACGAAATTCAAACGAGTTATGCTTTAATCCTTATTGTAGCGGCTTACATTATATTTGTGTTTATCTCTGGTAGATTAACAGATCGTCATAGCCCAAGAAAAATGATGTTGGTGGGGCAGATTGTTGTTATCTTTTTTGCTCTTCCGTTCTTTACTAGTATTGTTTTTAATCTGATTGTATTTTTAATTATTTCGACATTTGTAGGGATAGGGTTAGCGTTATACGAACCTGCGGGAAACACGTTACTATTAATCATTATCGAAAAAATTGACCCGAATTTAAAAGGTACGGGCATCGGATTTAACAACGCTATAGGATTTTTGTGTAGCGCAATTGGACCAATTGTTATTAGTATTTTAGGGGAAATCTATATATTTTTACCCTTTTACTTAATTATTGGTTTAATAGTTATCACATTCTTTCTAACTTTAAAATTAGTCAAAAAATGAAGGATTATGCTATTACTTCCAACATTAAGATGATTCGTAATATTTCATAATCATTTTTAAAAACATTTTCTAATCTAATTTTTAGATTGTCTGCAATCAATTCAAAAAAATCTTTATTTCCTATAAAAACCGATATTGCTTTTTTTGTTTCTAACTTTCGATGTTCTAAAGGTAACGGAGGTTCTTTGTAAATAACTCTATCATTTTCCCCATTCATATACCAGATCCCATCAACCAAGTCACTAAGAAGGCTATTTTTAGTGTAAGAACTTAAACATTGAATAAAACTTTTGCAGATATCTTTCGCAAAAGCATTCAAGCTAAATTTATCTCCTATCCAATCTCTATTAAGCTCAAGTATTCCTTTTTGAATACTACCAGAATTAGTAATTACTAATTCAAGATTTAAATGTTCTTTAAATCCTCCAGGGTCTAATATCACTCTATAAGAATTTTCTGAACCTTTGGTTTTCTCTTTCTCCTTCAATCCAAAGAAAGAAAAAAATTCTGATTCTTTTAAATTCTGATAATTTTGCATATTTCTAATTTTTTTTTTTTATTTTAATTAATTTCTCCTTGAATTTGGACAAAGACTTTTCTGTTTCGCGAACCGTCAAATCCGGAGAATTTAAAATCAAGTTCAAATAAATCATTAGTTTATTAGTCTCTATTTCTATTTAACATCAAAGATCTATTATATTTTTAACTTTAAATAAAAGAAATTATCAATTCTAAATAAGGAATTTGAAACCAGAAGATATTTCACATTGGAATATTTGGTTCACTGATAAACTTTTGGATTGTATGACTAATTGCCCAAATGAAAGTATAGATTCACTTTTTAGACCCTACACTACCTTTTCGAGAATGAGTGAGTTTTATGGTTTGAGTAAGACCTATCTCCAAGATAAAAGAAGGTCAAGGTGGGCTAAAGAAGCAATAGCTTTAAGCCTATTAGAAAAAATGATTGATTCAGTTAGATATAAAATAAATCAATGGAAAATTTTATACCCCAATCTTGTTAAGGAATTTATCAAAATTGAGGAGGATCTGATCAATTTGATAAGGCATTATCAAAATTTATTTAATCCAAAACAAACACCATTTTCATGGCTCCTTAAATATCATCCAAATTTGGATTTGAATTACTTTGCTAACATAAAAACACTTCAACAGGCGTATTGGTTAGGGTATTTAATTGCAGATGGATGGATAACTCTGATGAGAAAACCTCATGGAGATTATTATAGAGTCGGATTTAGTCAAGCTCAAAAGGATAACGAAAGTGTTTTTAAGTTTGTTAGGGTTTTAGGTTTAAATAGGAAATATGTAAGAAATAAATTAACTGAGTGTGCTCTTGTTCAATCCAAAAAAAAGTCTGTAATTACTATAATCACATTCAATTCTGGAAATGTGAATGACAAAAATTCTATGGCAAATGATTTAATTAATTTAGGAATGAAATATGAATATGATGCCAAAAAAGAGAAAAGAAAAAAAATCCCAAAATTGATTGATTTAGGAGATCATTATTTAATGTTAGCATATCTTTTAGGTCTCTATGATGGGGATGGAACTATAGCATACAATAAAAAAAATGGAGGAATTTCACCTTCTATTGCATCATCAAATAGATTATTCCTTGAACAAATAAAACAACATTTTAACATAAGCAGCAGACTCCAAAAATCTATATCAGTAAACTATGATTATAAAAGAAATATTTATATAAGAGGGGAATGTTATAAACTCACTTTGGGGCATGATTTATTTAAACAGATGATGTCATTAGAAGTTGATTCAATGAAAAGAAAAAGGATCACTTTAGATTTGTTAAAAAAACCAAAATTAACAGGTCAAAGAAAATGGCTTGCCGAAAATTTTACAGATGTAGAATTCGATTCATTGTTAGATGTAATTTCACCTACAAAAATTAGTAAACTTTTAGGAATCCATCGTGAGACAATTGTTTCATTTGCTAAGAGGATTTGTCATCTTGAAGTGCCAAGTGGGAGTTATTACAATCAATTAGCGACATACTTACAACACTATGGTAAAAAAGTACCATTTTATTCTGAGTTAATGTATTGGACTAATTACCTAGATAAAATTGGTATGTATTCAAAATGTTAATATCAGATTAATTTATAATTAAACTGCTAGCTTTTATTCTCCTTGAACTTGCACATAGACTTTTCTATCTCGGGGACCGTCAAATTCTGCTAAATAGCAACCTTGCCATGTTCCAAGCATTAATCTACCCTCATGAATTAATAATTCTAATGAGTGTCCTGTTAAAGAGCATTTAATATGCGCATCTGAATTACCCTCCATATGTCTAAATGAATATCCTAAACCTTCGCCTTTTGGTATCAATTTACTCAAATAATTAGAAATATCTTTCATGACGGAGGGATCTGCGTTCTCATTAATAGTTATTCCCGCAGTAGTATGCGGTACAAATACACGACATACCCCTTCATTTATGCCCGAATTCCTTACAATCCTTCTAATTTCATTTGTAATTTCTAGTAAAACTTCTCTTTCAGGGGTTTTTACTCTAAATTCTTCAAATACAATCATCTAATCACCATATTACATATTATTTTCTATCTTCTTAAAATTACCGTGTTTACCTTTACCTTTAGTAAAAGCTTGACTTCCCTCTATGTATTCTCCGCTTTCTAAGGTTTTTAAACCATATTCAAATTCATTTACCATCGCATCTTTAATATTTAATCCAAATTGTTCATAAGAGGAGAATCGATCATTCCTCATGCAAGTCTGTGGAAAAGCAGCAATTTCTCTTGCTAATTTTTCTGCTTCTATTCTCGATCGACCTATATCAACTACTCGATTAGCAAGTCCCCACGCGAGTGCTTCTTCAGCATTCACAGGGCGTCCAGTAAGAATCATATCCATAGCACGACTTAATCCAATAAGTCTAGGTAATCTCACAGTACCGCCATCTATAAGCGGTACACCAAATCTGCGACAAAATACTCCAAAAATCGCATCTTTCTCAACAACACGCATATCACACCATAGAGCAAGTTCTAATCCTCCTGCAACTGCATATCCGGCTATAGCTGCAATAACTGGCTTTGATAAAAACATCCGCGTTGGACCCATCGGACCATCTCCTTCTTTTTCAATTCGATTTCCTTTTCCTTCAGCTATAGCTTTCAGATTAGCACCCGAACAAAACGTTCCATTAGAACCCCATAATACAGCAACTAAAGCTTTTTTATCGTTTTCGAAATCTCTAAA
>JAUWHC010000240.1 GCA_030606095.1 Promethearchaeota archaeon
GGTTGATCGTTATAAGAAAAGCATGTTGCGAATGAGATTTTTTCAAAACGATATAAAGCTTAAACAACTTGAAGCCGACCAATACTACGAATTCGGAACATTTACTGACGGGGAATTTAAAGTTATTAGAAATGAAAAAGATGGGAAATCCGCTATATTAGAATTAGAACACATTGGAATGGTAAAAGATCCAGAATCAGGTGAGCGCTACCCTTGTAGGATCCTTAAGATAATCGAGGTTGAGGAAAATCAGATTGTTATTACAATAAAAGGTAATTTTCAAAAAATTTCTGGAAAAGAAGAGGTGCTAAAAAGGATACTAAAAAAATTATATTTAGGTGTAGACCTTCCTTTCTTTTTCAACGGTGATCCCAATAAATTTGACTGGGAAAGTAACCAAGTGTTGTTTCTGGAAGGGAAAAAAAGTCCACTATTAAAACCATTTGAATACTCCGGTCACCACTTTAAAGCTTACGACGAATCCTATAAGTTGAGCCTTGAATATTTGTTATCTAGTCAAATTAAAGCAGATACAGATTTCATAAAAATATATAAATTTCCGATTGTTGCATACGCATTCACTGACGAGGGTTATAAAGAGATATACCAAGGGATAAACATTCTACCTCGATTTAAACTTAAGAAGATTTTTGAATTTAGGTTGTTATTAAAGGTCAACTGATTTTTATTTTATCAGTTTTATCAAATAAAAGTTTATTAGTATACATAAATTCATTTAAAGTAATTGTTAATTATCATAGTTTTCCCTTTCTATGATACATCTGAAAGCAAAATTGGATGGTTTTTAAAATATATCATATAAAATTAAGAAATTACACTTTTATTTTCTCGGTTGCATTATCTTTGATCCTATTGGTATTAGCTACTCCTCTAATATTCGAATTCGACCAAACATTAGGTATTGGATATTATTCAGTTGATAAAGATTATAAAATTGACTATGGTAGTGAATATGGCGAGTTAAATATGGATATAAAGCTTGATCGGACTATACCGGATTGGTATAACTATTATCTTTCGTGTTATCTTTCTTCAAGTGATAATGTAGAAATTATAGGCATATCTTTATTTAATACTAGCATAAATGTTGTTGGAACGGTGGTAAAATACGATACATTAAACTGGGAACCGCCGAGAACTTCTTATAGTTATTCTGGTTCGGTGAAATTAAGGCAATATGAAGGAATTACTTGGAATGGGAGTGCAATAGTTCATTTTATTGTTGATGATATAATTAAAAATGAAACTATTAACTATAATTTAAGTTTTGTAATTCCTATGAGTACATTAGATTTTTATCATATGGGTTTAATATCTTACGTATTATTATTCGCTTGGCTTATTTCTTTTGTACTAGTCCCGATAATTTTAAAAGGTATAATCCAACCTCATTTTGGACTTCACGTAGATGAGGAAGCGAAAGAAAAACGACAAGAGTATTTTGATTTTCTTAAAGAAAGAAAAACAAAAGAAGAGTAATTAATTTAATTTCTTTCTTTAAAATCTCAATCTAATCCTAATATAAAAAATCAAATAATTTGTATTTTTTCGTCTTAATTTTGTCGATTTTAATTAGTTTTAAATATATTAAGGTTATAATATAATAATAACTATATCTTCATTAAAAACTCAAGGGGATTTTTAATTAATGAGAAATAACAACAAAGGAAAACAAAATGGCTACACATATACTAATATCTCTATGAAGCTTTGCATTGATAATAATGAATTTGTTAAAAGTATTCGTAAGCGATTAATAGCAAAACGTATAAAAAAATCTTTTTCTAATTAAATTTATATCTTTAATGATAATCATTAAAAAATGACTTTTATTCAGGAAAACCCCATTCTCCTATTAAAGGGACGAACCTCACACCTGTTATCCTCTTAGAATCGAAATTCTTTCCTTTCTTGTAAATTACATAGAGATCTTGACCATATTCTTTCGAACCTGCAGGAATGCATAGAATACCTCCATCTTTTAATTGTTCTTTTAAAGGAGGCGGTACTTTTTTGGGAGATGATGCAGTTACTAAAATTTTATCGTAAGGAGCTTCTTGAGGATATCCTAAAGTTCCATCTCCATTTATGACTGTAACAGACTCACCGTAACCCGTATTAATTAGGTTAATTTTAGCTCTATCCGCTAACTCTAAATGCCGTTCTATTGTATATATGTGTCCAGAATTTTGTGAATTCTTCGGAGCAACGATCTCAGCACATAAAGCGGCGTGATAGCCGGAACCCGTTCCAATCTCTAGAACTTTATCACCCTCCTTTAGTTTTAACAACTCACACATCATTGCGTTCATGTGTGGAGCGCTAATAGTTTGCGACATACCTATGGAAAGTGGAGAATCTATATAAGCCGAAGATATAGCACCTTCAGGTAAAAATTTATGGCGTGGGACTTTTAACATTGCCTTAATTACAATCGGTTCGGTTAAAATATTTCGCTTTTCAAGGTTTTCTACTAAATTTTTCCTTTTTTTTTCAAATTCCATAAAAAATCTCCGCCTTAGTATGTTATTTATTATTGATTCTTAATTTGAAACATTTGATTTATGTCCGATACATGATATAAACTTTATCATCTATCTGAACCTCACTACTTAGGCGCATGTTTACTTTAAATGGGTTATCGTATCTTTTTTTATAAATGTTTTTAATTTTTTCGCCCTTGAAGACCATATGTTTAATTTTTTGATGATGATAAGTGTTATCACCCATAATAATGATTTCGTTTCCTAATTCTAAATTAAATTCTTTGATTTCAATTAATACATTTGCAGTCATGCTATTTTCGTTAAACGATAGTATCTTTCCAAGATAGTGTTTTTTATATGGGGATATATTTCCTCTGTTTTCTAATTCAACGTCTTCAATTGTTGGTCTGTGAAAATAAAATCCTGTGTGAAACCCGCGATTATAGACTTTAGCTAACCTTTCTAACCAGTCGCGAACCTTTTCTTTTGAGAAAGTATTTTCAAAATAGCTGTCTATTGCTTCTCGGTAGCATTTAGTTACCGTTTCTATATATAATGGATCTTTCATTCTACCTTCAATTTTAAAAACATTAATATTAGCTTCAATTAATTCTGGAATATATTCAATCATACAGAGGTCTTTTGCGTTCAAGAACATTTGTCCATCGTATATGAATTCGTTATTTTCATCGTCAATTACACGCCACTCTCTTCTACATGGCTGAACACAATTACCTCGATTTGCCGAAAATTCTTCAGAATCACAAATTGTAGCTGATAGATAGCATCGACCTGAAATCGAAGTGCACATGGAGCCGTGAACAAAGCATTCAATTTGCGTCTTAGTTAAATGATGTTTAATAAGCCTTATTTGTTTAAGAGATAGCTCTCTGGCTAAAATAATTCTCTCAGCGCCTACATCTTCAAAAAATTTAGCAGATTCAACGTTAGATACGTTTGCTTGGGTTGAGATGTGAAATCTTATTTTTTCTCGTTTAGCAAACTTTATTACCGCTAAATCGTGAGCAATTATAGCGTCTATACCCGCTTTTTTTGCTTCTAATATCAATTTCTCTATATCTTGCAATTCAGAATCGTAGATTAAGATATTTGTCGCTAAATACGCTTTCAATGGTGGTTTTTGATGATGACAGAATTTTACTATCTCTTTAAGTTCGCCTCTTTCGAAATTTTTAGCTTTAGCTCTCATATTATATTTCTTGACGCCAAAATAAATAGCATCAGCTAATCCAGTAACATTTCTTAAGGAAGTCCAATCTTGTGCTGGAGCGAGTAATTCTGGTTTTTTTAACGACTTTTTTGCCATAATAATTGAAAGTTTCTATTGCTCAATTGAAAAATAACAGTCTTCGTATTAAAATCATATCTCTTTTTTACATAAATTGTTTTTTAATATGTTTTGTAATATAGTTGTAAACATTAAATGTGGGTAAAAATTATACGAAGATTAATTAATTAAAGAATTTCTTTTCTTCTTTTTTCTACACTAACTTTATATTTCTAAACATCGAAATCTAAATTATACATTAAAACATAATTTTAAAAGAAAAATTCTTCTGTCTGATTATTATGAGCGAAAAAATGAATGTATTATTTATAATAACTGATGCCCAAAGAGCTGATCATTTAGGATGTGCTGGAAACCCTATTCTAAAAACTCCAAATATCGATCG
The DNA here is from genome assembly GCA_030606095.1 of Promethearchaeota archaeon. GTDB lineage: Archaea > Asgardarchaeota > Lokiarchaeia > Sigyniarchaeales > SOKP01 > SOKP01. The sequence goes on from JAUWHC010000240.1 coordinate 4,202, forward strand.
TATCGCTAAGGAGGGTGTGAGGTTTACTAATTATTATTGTACTAATCCAATTTGCATGCCAAATAGAGCAACTTTACTCACAGGACTATATCCAAATGTGCATGGCGTTAGAAGCAACGGAATTAATTTGCCAGAAAACCTTCCTACCATTACAAAAACGCTTCAAAAAAGAGGTTGGCATACTGCGGCTATTGGAAAAATACACCATCAATTTTGGTTAGGTCCGTTTAAGCACAAAACAAAATCTGCCGAAAGTTTAATTAGTTGGGCGGTAGATAAAGGTAAAAACGATCCTGTGGGAAAGAATTTTCCTCTCCCCTATTATGGCTACGACGAAGTGGAAGTGGTTTCAGGAAATGGCACTGTGTGCGCTGGCCATTATACAGAATGGTTGGAAGAAAGAGCTCCAAGGATAGCGGAGAATATGCGGAAAAGAGTTCAGAATTACGACAATCTTTTCAGTTTGTATTGCGACGCAATACCAGAAGATTTATACAATACTACCTACGTTCAAGAACGAACAATCGCTTTTCTCGAAAGATATGCCAAGGGTGAATATGGAGATAAACCGTTCTATTTGCATTGTTCTTTTCCAGATCCACATTATCCTCTATATCCACCCAAGAGATTTCAAGATTTGTATAAACCAGAAGATATAGAACTCCCCGCAAGTTTTCAAGATGCAAAGAAATTATATCGCCATAAATATTTAGGATATCATTTAGAAAACCCGCCATTTAAAAAAGCGTTCTTACGAGAATCAACAGAAGAAGAGGTTCGCAAGATTACTGCTTTAACTTACGCAGCTATTGCGTATGTAGATTATAGCGTAGGTAAAATACTAGCGTCTTTAGAAAAGTTGGGGTATTCAGAAAATACAATAGTAATTT
>JAUWHC010000326.1 GCA_030606095.1 Promethearchaeota archaeon
TAATATTTCTTTTTCAACCTTATCAAAGATTTCTGAAGATGAGTTGTACGGAATGAATTGCGTTCCAGCTTTAGCAAAAGACTCAAGGGCTGCTTGGTGCGTGAAAGTGCCCATTGGCCCTAAATATCCGACTTTAGTAACTGTGTCTTGAATAGCCTTACTTGCACTAATAATTTCTTTCCAGATGGCTTCCATACTTTCTTTTTCGAATATTATTGATTTATTTTTGATTCTCTCGATTATCTCCACTTCCCTTTTGGGTTGAACTATTTCTAAATTCAGATTTTTCTTTAAATCTCCAATTTTAATTACGATGTTTCCTCTTTTATTCAACAGATCAACGATTTGATCGTCAATATCATTAATTTTTTTTCTGGTCTCTTCTAAATCTTCTTTATAATTCTGTTCTTTGCTCAAATTAACCACACTATAATTATAATAATTATTAAATAAGTATTAACATAATAAATAATTACAAAAGTTTTTGCAAATTTAATTCTAATCCTGCAACGGGGAACTCCAGTTTAAAGTTTAACAATACTTCGGGATGAATTTCTCCAATCTCTCCAACTTTTTCACCATTTACATAGATATCCCCATAACGACCGCTAATATAGCTAGGATTCTTCCCGGCTTTAATTTCGTATACATCATAAAGCCCAAGAGCAGTCATTAAGAAATCTAAAGTCGACCTTATTTCTGTAAAATCAGCGTCTTCGTGGTACGATGTCGCTGAAAGGTGAATTTCTCTTTTTGTGCCGGTTTCTTCTTTTTTCGAAAGTAAAACGACATCTCCAACTTCAAAAATTCTAATCGGTTTCTCTTCGGATCTGTTAAATCGTATCGTTTCCATTAATTTAGGAAGTATTGAAGTCCGCGTTGTATCGTATTCTTTTGATACAGGGTTAGCAATTTGAATTAATTTGGATTCGTCGTAATCTTTTTTCATATAATCGAATTGTTTTTCAGAATTTGATAAAATGAAATTAAGAACTTCTAAATATCCTGCTCCGACCATAATTCGTCTTATTTTATTAGAGAACGATTGAATAGGGTGATATTCTCCTATGCATCCTTCTCGAATGGTTTTTGGTAAATTAAAATAACCATAACCGATCGCAACTTCTTCAGTGAAATCAACTGGATGCATAATGTCCCCTCGAAAGGCTGGAACATAAACGTCTAAATATCCTTTTTTCTTGGATCTTTTAGCCTCCATCCTACATTTCTGAAAACATTTAATTGTTTCAGCGGCAGATAAATTCAGACCAAGATAATCGTTAATATAGTCAATTTCAACCTCCCATTTTTTTGAATCTAAATTGGGGGTACTAATTACTTTTTCCCCTTCGTAATTTATTTTAACACTTTCAATTTTCGCTCCCATGTCTGATAAAGTCGTAGATAAAATGTTTAAAGCAAGATTTACGGCGTTAAAATCGGTACCAGTCAAATCTAAGAATAAATTTTTCGTTTCTTCAGTTACTGTTGTAAGAACTCCGTTTATTATTGGAGGGAAAGAAAGAACTTCGTTATTGCTATCAAAAATTACTGGGTAGACTTCTTTCCCTTCTAAAATGGGCGCGTATTCAATGCCTTTTTCGTGAAGCAGTAAAATTTCTTCTAAATTCATGGAATATCCATCTCCATGCAAAGGCGTAAAACTTACTGAATCTGGTTCCACGGCAGTATATCTATATGGAGGTTTTACTTTGTCTAAGTCGTGTACTCCAATCGCAACTTTCTTTCTATCTCTTCCAACTGCCCAATGAAGGTGCTCTTGAATGGTCATTAAGGTAGCTACCTCGTCTTCATCTAAATCAATATCCCGAATTATTCCACATACTATATAAGGTCTTACTTCTTTTACGCTAGGGTCCACATTCATCACAATATCACTTGGTGTTATGTCGAATGAAGGTACATCTAACTCAATTTCGTAAAAACCTTTAAGAGTCCTTGCTATACCTTCTGGACTAGAATAATCAGGTCGGTTTGGATTATATTCAACTTTAACTTTTTGTTCTTCCTCGTTAATATCTTCTAAATCTAAACCTATCCATTGCAAATCGTACTCTAATTCTTTTAGATCTAATTTTTTTCCAACTAATCTTTCTAATCTCTCAATTTTTAATTCGAGTGTTGGTATTATTTTTCACCTCTATTTAATATGGCTGTTGCCTCAACCATTTGATTGGATTAATGTACAAATCTCTAATGTCCTTCCGAGCGTAGTATAACATTGCTATACGTTCAAGTCCTTGACCCCACGCTAAAACTCGAGTGGGTTCTTTGATGCCCCAAGGATACGTTACTTCTGGCCTAAATATTCCTGAACCTCCCATTTCTAACCATTCTCCTATTTTATCGTAATATACAGAAACTTCCATACTTGGTTCGGTATATGGAAAAAACCCAGGTCTTGTAACAATTTTTTCAAATCCCATTTTCTTGTAAAATTCTGATAATAAACCAATTAAGTCGCTTAAATTTACGTGGTCGTCAATTACGATACCTTCTATTTGAGTGAATTCAGCTAAATGTGATTTATCTAATTTTTCGTTTCGGAAAACTCTATCGATACAAAAGACTTTTACAGGCGTTTTTTCGTTATCTCTATAAAATTTAGCCAGACGCCTTATAGTTGTGGCAGTTGTATGGGTTCTTAATACTGTTTGTTTAGCAACATTTTCGTCCCATTCATAACCCCATCCAAGCGAATTAGAATCGCCCCCATTTTCGTGTGTAGCTTTAACAGCCATTACCTTATCTTTCTCCGGCAACTTCGCGATTTTTGGATTGTTTAAATAGAATGTATCTTGTAATTCGCGAGCAGGATGGTCTTGCGGTTGAAATAGTGCGTCAAAGTTATAAAATGCACTTTCTACGATTGGCCCTCTTATTTCCGTAAAACCCATCGAAATAAAAATCTCTCTGATTTGGTTAATGAGATTAACAAGAGGATGGTATTTGCCCCCTTTCAATGAAGGTCCTGGTTTGGTCACATCAAATGGTTTTAAATTGTAATCTTTCCAAGAGCCAGAGCTAAGCATCTCCGAGGTGAGTTTACTTACTTGTTTTAACTCTTTAATCTCAGATAATTTTACGCTTCTACCTTTTTTTGTTAGAAAAATAATTCGCTGTGTTTTTTTTGCTTTCGTAATTAATTTCCTTTTATTTAGAAGATCTAAGCACTCCAATTCAATTTTTGATAATTTAGAATAGTTAAGTATTGGACTTTTTTCGAATTTTTTCATAAATTCTTCTACTTCTGTTGCGGAGAACTCTTCAGCAACGAGGAAAATCTTGGTTTCTCCTGTAGCTTTACTTTGAGCGATCCAACGATTCTTCTTCATGTTAGAAAGACCAACGTAAAAAATCTTTTTGTCTAATTTAGATTTATTAAGGAATTCAGTTATACCAATCTCTTTAATGTCAGATTCAATCAATAAATTAAGCAATCTACGCTCCGGTAATCCGATTTCTAAATAATTTAACCCCTCATCGTTTAAAGATATTTGATTTATTTCTTCTTCTCTGAATCCACCTAAATTGTGATCGATGAGATCGTTAATAGCTGCCATGAGTACTATATAATCAACATTTAATTCTTTTGCTAATTCTATTGCCATAAGCTCTGTGCTTTTACGCTTCAGAACTTTGAGAATTTCAATAACTTGTTTCTTTAATTTAATAGTCATGTCTTAAAATCAAAATCATTTTACTTTTCGTTATATTTTTTCTAAATCTTTAACATTTTTAAATCTTTCGTGGAATTAATCGTTTTAAATTGCTC
>JAUWHC010000017.1 GCA_030606095.1 Promethearchaeota archaeon
TAAGAAAATGCAATGGAATAAGATTTTACTATTAGTCGCAAATTATAAAACGACTGGTTATGATTTTTACGATTCTGCCTTTCCTCCCTTAGCTCTTGAATATATAGCAGCATATGTGGAAGATTTGGGGGAAGTAAGAATATTAGATTCAAAAGCAGCTAATTTAAATTTTTTTCAAGTTAAAGAAAGAATTGAAAAATTTAAGCCTGATTTAATTGGTTTAACAGTTCCAGTAACAAGCGCCATAGATCTTGTTTTAGAATACGCAAAAATTGCAAAATTATATGGGGCAACAACAGTTATAGGAGGGTGGCATCCAACTTTAGCAGTTGAACAGACCTTATCTTCTCCTTGGGTTGATATTTTAGTTAGAGGAGAGGGTGAATTCACTTTCCGTGAATTAATCAAAAAGGGTTCTCCAGAGAATGTTAATGGTTTGTCATATAAAATAAATGGAAAAATGATACATAATCCAGATAGACAATTTTTAAAAAACTTGAATGAGTTAAAATTCCCATCTCGCCATCTTGTAGAAAAATATAATTATAAAATATTTAATATGAATTGCGCCGCCATAGAGACTTCTCGCGGTTGCCCACAAGCGTGCAAATTCTGTAGTACTAATGTTGTTTATAAGCAAACATGGAGAGCGAGATCGGTAGAAAGTATTATAAAAGAATTAGAAATAATATCAAAAAATAAAAGACTTAAAGATGTTTTTTTTGTAGATGATAATATTCTAGTTAATATGAAACGAGTTGGGAGATTGTGTCTTGAAATTATAAAAGGTAAAAAAGAAGGAAGAATTAGAAAAAAATTACACTTTTTCTTTCAAGGACGCTTAGATTCCATGGCAAAACGACCAGGAGTTGTTAAATTAATGGCTAAAGCGGGTTTTTGGCTTGTTTTAGTAGGAGTTGAAGCAACCGATAATACCCGATTAAAGATGATTAAAAAGGGATGTAATATAGAACAAATTAAGAGAGGTATAGAGGTTTTACATCAAAACGGAATAATAGTAATGGGAAATGTCATTCTTGGAATAAATCTAGATGATACATTGGATGATGTTCTAACTACAATTAATAGAACAAGAGATTTAACATTAGATTTACCTAGTTTTACGTTGTTAACACCATTTCCTGCAACTGGTTTTTACCAAGAAATGAAAGATAAAGGTTTACTACTCACAGAAGAGTTTAGTAAATTTAATTGGTTAAATCCTGTAATAAAAACTCCAAATTTTAATTCAGAAGTTCTAAAAAAGTTATTATTTCTTGGGTTTTATGCAAATGGTTTTTACGCTGGAGATTTAAGGAATAAAATTACTTTACTTCGTAGAACTATTAAATTAAGAGGTTATTTTTATATTCTCCGTCCTGCAAGAATATATCAAACAATTATGGCATATTTTAAATGGAAAAAAATCGTCCTCAATAACTTAGAAGGAATTAAAAAAAAAGAAAGAGAGCAGATAAAATCAGGAAATCTGAATCAAATGAAAGATCTAAGAAATAAAATTATAAAGCTGATGAATTAGATAAATGGACGACGAAAAATTAAAAAATCAGAAGTTTCATTGGAAAAAAATTCTATTAATTAAACCTAATTATAGAACAACTGGTTGGGACTACTACAATATGGATTTTCCTCCAATTAATTTAACATATATAGCTAGTTATTTAACTGATTTAGATGTCGAAGTAGAAATTCTCGACACTAAAGTTAAGAATTTAAATTATAACCAAATAAGGAAAAGGATTAAAAAATTTAATCCGGATTTAGTTGGAATTTCCGTTTTTGTTTCTGCTGCTATAGAAGTCTCAAATACTATAGCGAAAATTGTAAAAGAAGTAAATTCAAAATGCACTGTGGTATATGGAGGGCGACACCCTACCTTTGAATCTGATTCAACTTTTAAATTTAAAGAAGTCGATATTCTAGTTAGAGGAGAAGGTGAATTGACATTTCAAGAATTAATTAATAAAGGTGCTCCTCAAGATGTAAAAGGTATTTCGTACAGATCTAATGGACAAATAATTCATAATCCAGATAGACCATTGATTAAAAATCTAAAAAATATTAGATTTCCCGCAAGAGAATTTACAAAGAATAATAAATATAAGATGTTTACGGTGAGATTAGAAACAGTAGAAACTTCAAGAGGATGCCCATATACTTGTAAATTTTGTACAACACATATTTTCAATAATAATTTATGGAGACCACGACCAGTTGAAAAAATAATAACAGAATTAAAAATCATTTCTCAGAACAAGAAAATTACAGATATTTTTTTTGTAGACGATAATTTAACTGCTAATACTAAAAGAATTGAAAATTTATGCGATAAAATAATTGAATGCAAAAAAAAGAAAGAAATTAATGATTTTAAATTTTTTGCGCAGATTAGAGTAGATTCTCTAGTTAAAGCGCCACAAATGGTAGAAAAAATGTCCAAAGCAGGGTTTTGGGCTGTTTTTATTGGAATTGAGAGTGTTAACGAGGATACTCTTAAAGAAATGAGAAAAGGATTCCAATTTAATATGGTGATTAAAGCGCTAAAAATATTGCATGATAACAATATAATCGTAATTGGAAATTTGATAATAGGGGTTGATTTAAACGAAACAGAAGAAGAAGTTATTAAAGAAATTAAATTTATGAAAACTATTGATGTAGATATAGTTAGTTTTGTATTGTTAACTCCGTTTCCCGGAAGTGATACTATGAAAGAATTAGATGAGCAAGGTCTTGTTGTTTCTAAAGATTGGTCTAAATATACTGTCTTTGAACCTGTTATAAAAACTCATCAATTAAGCCCAAAGCAATTATATGATCTTTTATATTTTTCTTTCAGAGAGCTTAAGTATATTAATGATTGGAAAGGTTTAAGTTATCGCATTCTTAAAACTCGAGGATTACTATTTTTACTTAACCCAAGACGTTTATTATCCTTAATAAATTCCTTTTTAAAAGTGAGACCTTTATTCAAGGATTTTAAAAAAAATTAGAATATCTTTAAAAGCAAATTTAAAGATTTATTTCATTATGTCTTATAAAAAAATTGATCGTGAAAGTTCAGTTTCACGAAATCATTAACAATAAATCTTTATTTTCTAGTTTTAAAATTAGGACTCAATATCAAATGTTACCTTAAGGTATTCATATTTGGAATTTAGCAATTTTAGAATGTTATAAATAAAAAGGTTTAGGTTTTTTGCATGTTTTGGCTTCTTTTCTGCTTCTTTATAATAAAACTCGTGAATCATCTTCCTTGTTTCATCTAAGCCATTAGCTTTAAGAAAAACTTCCCAATGAATAGATATTCTACATAACGATTTTATTTTCTCGTCTGGATATTTAGATTTGTCAAAAATTAGATTATTAAATCTTTTTATCACTCTACTAACTTTTTCAAGATGATCAGCAATAGCCAAAGAATAACGGCATAAACTTATTAAATTAGATGTAGTCCTTGTATTTCGTGTATTTGCTGCCTGTTCAAAAGAAGCCAATGCATTTAACCATTCTTCTTTATGAGATCCATCAATTCCATTATTAACCATTGCTACATTTATAATATCGCTCAAATCTACATCGTGGCCTCTTTTAATTTTTTTATCAAAGATTTCTTTAAGACTTGACCCTTCAAGATAGCTCCCCGCCCCAAAATCAAGTAAAAGATTAAGGTTGTTTGCAGCAAATAATGTTTCGCGCCTAAATTCTTTAGTATCAGGATTTTTCCATTCAATTGTTTTTTCCCATTCTCCTGTATTTTTATTTTTTTTGAAGCTACAATCTCTCAATAATGAATCCAATAAAATTACCTGAAACATCCAAAAATCAATATCGTCTGTGAATCTTTTCCTTCTCCAATCTCTCGTAGTATACTTACCTAAATAGAGTTTCAATGTACCCCTAACTAAAGAAAATTTGCCATGTTTTAACGAGTCGCGGGCTAATTCACAATAATGGTGATTAGGATCATTTGAACATTCTTCTAGTTTCTTAAGAATTTTACGAGCTTCTTCAGCTATAATATCACAGGGGATGCTTCCATCGGAAGGATAAGCTCTTGACCCTCCTTCTACAAAATCCTCAAATAATTTATCATCATTTTCTGGAATCGAATACCAAGGATTATTAAAAGTAGCTTTACTAAAAATGTAATAAGTAAAACCGCTATCATCTTTCCATGTTTTATCTAGTAAGGGTGAAACATCTCTGAGGTTATCTCCTTTTTTTACTGCATCGGCTTTTATATCCCATATCCCATTCATTAAAGAATCCTGCTTAATATTTAATAAAAATAAGAAATTTTTGAAATTATTATTAAATTAAACATTGCTATGTTTAAAAATTAGGCAAAAGTTATTTTTAAAATTTCTTTTTATAAAATAATATAAATATTATAACCGTTTTTACAAGAACATGAATGATTTCTTTTCAGTTTTTACATATACTCCTTGGGATAATCTTAATACAAAATTATTAACTAAAGTCAAGTTATTATCACTTAAAAGTATAGCCAAAACATTTCCCGTAATTGAACCAGAATTTTTTGATGACTTACTTTCAAACTTGTATAATTTCAAACATTATTCATGGGTTCAATGTATTAAAAGAATTGTCGGTTCTAATAATGAAGATTACGATATAGCCCCCTGGAACTTCATATGGGCAATGGATAATGAAGGAAGAATTTTTCAATTCTTAATTCAAAAAGAGAAAAACGAAATTAAAGACTCACAGGCTACATTAGTAGCTTTAGCCCCTCCAGAATTAGGTAAATTGTTTAATCAATATAAAGAAGGAGCCATATTACGAACTTTATCTTTGCTTAATAATCCGAAAAAGATGAAATTTTTAATGGTTTTAGCACCTAAAGGTAAATCAATCGCTGAGGAACAACAATTAATTCAAGTTGATAAAAAGGCTTTAGAAAAATTAAAATTTGTTAATAACCTAAAGCAATTGCCTAACATAAAGGGCCAATGGTTTCCTGAATATGAAGTAAAATGTCCAATTTGTAAGGGGCCATTAACAGAGATAAATGATTATAAAGTTGGATTCGTGTGTCCACAATGTGGATTTAAAAAAGTGAAGTAAAACTAATTTTTTATTAAAACCTTTAATAATGATTTTTATTACATGATGCGATCTATAACATATTATTAAACCTAAATAAAAAAAGAGAATTTTTCAACTATGTTTGTAGCAGCTTTAGACCTAGGGACTACGGGATGTAGGACTTTTATTTTTGATATAACTGGATCTATTTTATCAAGTGATTATCAAGAGTGGGAGAGCTTTTATCCAGTACCTTCATATGTAGAGCAAGATGCAAACTTATGGTGGGAGTCAATTAAAAAAACCATTGAAGCAGCCATAAAAAAGAGTGGAATCGACAAATCAGAGATTGTTAGTCTTTCCGTAGCAAACCAACGAGAAACTATAGTACCTGTTGATAAGGAAGGAACCCCATTACATAACGCATTAGTTTGGCAAGATAGACGGACAACTGAACAAGTAGACTTTATAAAAAACAAAATAGGAATAGATAAAATTTATAGTACGACGGGTTTAACAATAGATCCGTATTTTTCAGCTACAAAGATTCTTTGGTTTAAAGACGAAAAGCCAGATATCTATCAGAAAACACACAAATTCTTGCTAGTTTCAGATTTTATAATCTATAAATTAACTGGACAATATATCAGTGATTTTAGTAATTTAAGTAGAACGATGTTATTTGATGTAAATAAACTCAAATATTCAGAAGATATTGCCTCTGAGTTAGAAATAGATTTGGATAAAATGCCAGATGCCGTTGAAAGCGGAGTTGATATAGGGGAAATCGTTACAGAAGAGACTTTATTCGATAAAAAAACCTTGGTTATTACAGGCGCTGGGGATCAACAAGCAGCAGCCCTAGGAGTTGGAGTCGTCTCTCCGGGGAGAATAAAATTAACTACCGGAACTGGAAGTTTTATTTTAGCTTATTTGGAAAAACCCAATTTCGATCCCAAAAAGCGAGTATTATGTAGTTGTCACGCAATCCCGGGTGCTTGGGTCCAAGAAGCAAGTATTTTCACAAGTGGAGCCTTTCTAAGGTGGTTTAGGGACCAACTCGGAAAAGAAGAAAGAATGTTAGCTGAAGAACAAAATCAAGATCCTTACGTAATTCTAACGGAAGAAGCTGAAAAATCTCCTATTGGTGCTAATGGGTTATTAGCAATCCCCCACTTAGTTGGTGCTGGAGCACCACATTGGAATCCGTATGCGAGAGGTATAATTTATGGTTTATCTTTAGGTCATAAAAGAAGAGATGTCGTTAGAGCGATTCTTGAAGGAGTAGCATTTGAAGTTAAAAAGAATGTTGAAGTTTTTGGAGAGTTAGGGATCGAAACAAAAGAATTAAGGCTAACTGGAGGGGGTTCTCGCTCAGATTTGTGGAATCAAATTTATTCCGATGTTTTAGGTGTAACTTGCGTCAGAAAGGTTATTGAAGAGGCTACATCGCTGGGAGCGGCAATATTAGCGGCTACGGGAGCAGGGTTGTTTTCAGATATCGCTAAAGCTGCTGAAAATGTGTGTAAAGTAGAAAATAAATGGAATCCTGATTTAAACCGACAGGAGTTTTATCAAGATATTTACCAATTATCGAATGATTTATACAAGCTTTTAAATGAGAATAATTTTTACAAAACTTACATCGATACGCTTCAAAATAGAAAATTAGTTTAAATCAGATACTTTTTTACATTAAATATCTTCTCTGAAGTCAAGCAACAATAAACAATTTTATATATTTAGTTTGTTATAAATTTTTTAAATAAAAAAAATTAGTGAAAAAAATGGAAGAATCAAATATTGATTATAAACTTAATTTTACTTCAAGACAAAAAACAATAGGAGAATTATTTTATATTTTTATTGTTATTGCGTGCTTAATTACAATTATAGGAGGTATTTGGTCAATATTTGACTTTGTAATGCCACATGGGAAATTAGACGCTTTTATTCTCCTTAATTTAGGATACCAAATCGCAATAATCGCTGGATTTTTAGCAGGATTGTTCTTTCTTTTAATATTTTTCTTTGGCTTATTCAAGAAAGGAAGAAAACGGATTTTGATGTTTACTTTTAGTTTAAAAGAAATTGAAGAAAAGTATAAAAATCGTTTGGACGTTAAAATCGCAGCCGGAGGTTTGCTATTAAGTTTAATGGCAATTATTATTGGAATTATGATCGCTATAATTCAAGAGATATTAGGGTTTTCTAGTAGTACTTCGCCCTTTTCGGGATGGTTGGCATCATTTTCATCAGGTAATTGGATTTTATTCGTAGGAGTTTCAATATTTGTAGTTTTAGCAGTCACATTGTTTTTAATCTATTTTTGGAAGAATGGCTATTATCTTATATTAAAAATAATGGGAGTTTTAGAAAAATAATATATCCTAAACTTTTTTTACTACTTATTTTTTATTTTAACTTTATACTTCAATCAAATCAGTAAATTCTCTCTCTTATCTTATTTTTATTAATTAAGCGTCATATCTAAAATCAATGTCCTTTAAGGTTGGAATTGTTTTTAATTTTCTTCAATTACCTGATGTTTCTAAATACCCTTTCGTAATTAACAAACGAAATGACCATATAATTGTTAAAAAGGGATTGTTTGTATTCACTAGAACAATTGAGGGTTATTTAATCGGCATAATTGAGAAAATTGTTTTAGTTAACGAATATTTCTCAGATGCCTTAACAATTAAATCTTATAACAACGAAAACAATCCCAATATTCTCAAAGGGCTATTTCCTAGTGATGATTTTGAATATGCTATTGCTATCGTTAGGAATTTAGGGATTATAGAGTTTAAAGAGGATAGCGAAGAAGAAATTAGATTAATAACAAGGATGTCGTATCCTGCGAGTCCCGGTAAAGAAGTTTATTTGGTAGAAGAAAACATTCTCAATAATTTTATAGGTTTCGATAAAGTGCATGGTTTAAATTTAGGAAAATTAAATATATCAAATATCGATGCTTACATAGACATGAATCGATTATTGAATAAACACCTTGCCATTCTTTCGATATCGGGAGGTGGTAAAAGTTATCTTACTTCTATTATTATTGAAGAACTATTAACAAGAAATAAAACTTTTGGAACGCCTGCAATTATAATGATTGATGTCCATGGAGAATATAAATATCTAAATGCTATCTCTAAGATAAAAAATAAAGTTAAAGTTATAGACACTTCATACTTTCAAATATCTGTACCTAAATTGAGTGCTTATTCTTTTAAGAAATACCAAGAGCAAATATCTAACGTGCAAATAAGAGAATTATCTAAGTACATTAAGAAATTAAGGAAAAATAAAGATTTAAAGAATAATTATAATCTAAATAACATTATAGATGCAATTGAAAACGAACCTGACGGTAATAAAAGTACAAAGCAAGCTTTAGTGGGATGGCTTTCTGAATTAGAACATTTAACCCTTTTTGGCTCGCAAGAAAATCCATTTTTAAAAAAAGTCATAAATCAAGGAGAAATTACTATTTTTAATCTTCAAAACGAAATTTCGATTCGTAAAAAACAAATAATAGTTGATTATATTTGTAGTCGTTTGTTTTATCTAAGAAGAATGAATGAAGTTCCCCCTTTTTTATTAATTATTGAAGAGGCTCACCAATTCGCTCCTGAAGCTGCTCATTCCAAGGCACTATCTAAATATATAATTGAAACTATCGCCAGGGAGGGAAGGAAATTCATGGCGTGTTTATGTTTAATAAGCCAAAGACCAAAAAAGTTAAGCACAACGGCTCTATCTCAAATTAACTCAAAACTGATTCTAAATATTAAGAACCCATACGATTTAAAGCATTTAATGGATAGTTCAGAAGCTATCACTAAAGAGTACGCTGATATGATTTCAAGTTTAGGAGTAGGTGAAATGTTATTGATGGGAAATGCTGTAAATTATCCTATATTTTTAAAAATAAGGGAGAGAAAATTTATATCTCAAATTGAAAATATATCTTTAGCCCAAGTGTGTTTAAATTGGAAAAAATTCCAATCAATTTAAGCCTTCTAGAATTTCTTCTCTAATTTTTTGAGATTGTTTGTTAAGCACAATCATCTTTTTGGTTTTTGAGACTCGGAAGACATTAATAATAGTTCGGCTTTCTAATTTCATCAATAATTCTTCTAACATCAATGGGTTAATGTAATGGAATTCCTTTTTAAGTAGTTCTTCCAATCGTTTATTCAGAACTTCTCCTTTATTTTTAATCAGAATGTCTATTAAAGAATTTACTACAGGTTTTTGATTCCAACGTTGTGTTTCGATTATTAATCACCTTTTAATCAATTTCAAATAAAAAAAAAGTATATTGTAATTAAAATGATTTTTCTCAAATTAACTTTATGAATATTACATAACCATTCGATCTTCTTTGGATTGTTCAATAATTCTACTTTTAAATTTTTCCCCAAACTTTTCATACCATTTAATTACTTCGGGTAATATACTAGGATTAATTAATTCTGATGCCTGTTTAAAGTGCTCTTTCGTAATTTTTCTTGCTCTTATATTTTCTCTAAGGGCAATCATACCCGCCTCGCGACATAATGTCTCAATATCCGCACCAGAGAAACCATTTAATGTCTTATTTAAGACATCCAAATCTATATTATTCGCAAGTGGCATATCTTTAGTAAATATTTTTAATATTTCAAATCTTCCTATTTCATCAGGCGGGGGTACCAATAACATCCTATCAATTCTTCCAGGTCGGATTAAGGCTGGGTCTAAAATATCAGGGCGGTTGGTAGCAGCAATCACCACAATATCTTTCTTAACTTCTAAACCATCTAATTCAGTTAAAAATTGTGACAGAACTTTTTCGGATACTCCCGAATCTGTAGTATGCCTACCTCTACTTGGAGCTATTGAATCAAATTCATCAAAAAAGATAATACATGGTGCCGCCATTTTTGCTTTTCGAAAAATTTCGCGAATTGCTTTTTCGCTTTCTCCTACGTATTTAGATAACAATTCAGGTCCTTTAATAGAGATAAAATTAGCTTTACTTTCGTGTGCAACTGCCCTTGCCAAAAGCGTTTTTCCACACCCGGGTGGCCCATATAATAAGATTCCTCTAGGAGGATTTATTCCCATACGCTCAAATATTTTTGGATGCGATAAAGGCCAATCTACAGCCTCTATTAGTTTCTGTTTTAATTCCTCTAATCCGCCTATCTGATCCCATGAAACATTTGGTATTTCAACAAATACTTCTTTTATTCCAGATGGCATTACTTCCTTTAAAGCCTCCTCAAAATCAGCTTTAGTTACCTCTATTTGTTCAAGTAATTCTGGATCTATCATTTCAGAATCTAAATCAATCTTTGGTAGATACCTTCTAAGAGCTGCCATCGCAGCTTCTCTGCACACTGCCATTATATCCGCTCCAACGAATCCATGAGTAATGTTAGCGTAATCTTTTAGAGATATTTTATCGAGAGGCATATTTCTTGTGTGAATTTGAAAAACTTCTTTTCTTCCTTTTTCATTTGGAACTTTTATCTCAATTTCGCGATCAAATCGGCCTGGACGCCTTAGAGCGGGATCTAAGCTGTTAGGTCTATTTGTTGCACCAATAACGATAACTTTTCCTCTACTATGTAGCCCATCCATCAAGGCTAATAATTGAGCAACAACCCTTCGCTCTACTTCACCAGTTACAGTTTCTCTTTTTGGGGCAATTGCATCGATCTCATCAATAAATATTATTGATGGGCTCTTTTCTTCAGCGTCAATAAATATTTTCCGTAATTTTTTCTCAGATTCGCCATAAAATTTGCTCATAATTTCTGGACCGTTTATTGAAATAAAATAGGCTTCGCTTTCATTAGCTACAGCTCTCGCCAACAAAGTTTTTCCGCAACCAGGAGGGCCCCTTAATAAAATTCCTTTTGGGGGATCAATACCTAGACGTTTAAATAAAGAGGGGTGTCTTAGTGGGAGTTCAACCATTTCTCTAACCCTTTGTATCTCGCGATCTAATCCACCAACATCTTCATAAGTAACGTAATCAGCTCCCTTTTCTTCGTCTTCAGTAATATTTTCGCTAATATGTAGCGCTGTTTCAGGTTTAATCATACAAACACCACTTGGTCTTATGCTTATAACTTTAAACGTAATCTCTCGACTTATTCCTATTGAGATAAATATAATATCATCGATCGTAACAGGATAATTATTTAATTTTCGTTTAACGAAAGTTTCGAATCTAGGATTGGACTTTATTTTTACGCTTATTGGCGCCAAAACAATATTTTGAGAGGGATGAGCGTTGACTTTCCGAATTTGGATAGTTTCATCTATGCTTGCTCCCGTATTTTTTTTTAATCTAGAATCGATACGAATAATGCCTAATCCACTATCTTGGGGATAACTCGGCCAAGCGATTCCCGCACTTTCTTTCTTTCCAGAAAGAGCGATGACATCGCCAGTTTGAATATTTAACTTTTCCATAGTTTCTTGATCAATTCTAGCAATATTACGTCCAATATCCCTTTTTTTAGCTTCTTGCACCCGCAGTGCAATTATTTGTGAATCTTTATTATTTGTTCCCTTTTTATCGTTCTCTTTAGTTGACATTTTAGATCGGATAAACAAAGTGCAATTTTCAATATATATATAAAGTAATACTTTTGTAAAAATTTTCCTTTTTTTCTAATTTTAAGTTTTAATTTTTTTTAAAGAAGTTGTCCAAAGACACCTGTCTTTTAGAAGAATCTTGCTTTTTCAACCGTTCAATTGCGTTTTCAACCCTGTTTTTTGAAAAATTGTGTTGCTCTATCAACAATTCTTTAACTTTCTCGTAATTAATTTTTTCCCATATTATCTTTGGATATTTCTTTTTTACATCTGGGTATAAAAAGATATCTTTTATTTGGTCAATCAATTCTTTTTCTATTTGAATTTCTATATTACCAACTTTTACGTTATTTTTTAAAATATTTTCTAACGTACCAAATTTCTTGATTAGGTCATAAGCCTTATGTTGACCTATTCCCTTAATTCCAGGGAAAAAATCAGTTCCTATTAAAATCCCCATCTCTATCAACTGTTCTCGAGTAATATTTAAATTTTCAAGAAATTTAGATAATGATATGTATTCTATATCTAAAGTGACTGTGGTATCTCTAACCTTTTTACTTCTGCTTATTGCGAAATTTCTAATTAACCTTTTTCCTCCAAATAATAACGTGTCATAATCCTGGGATGCACACGCCCAAGCATCACCAACTTCAACTAGAAAGGCAGATTGGGCTTCCCCTTCAGAGCTCGCTTCTACAATTGGAATCCCCAGATATCTTAATAATTTTTTACTATCTTCAATCATTTTCGTATCTAATTTAGATGTCATCTGAGCGAATTTTTTCGCTTCTCTAAAATCTTCCTTCTCCTGAGCTTTTATCATCTTTTCCTTAGCATCTTCTTTAATCCTCCTTCGTTCTTTTATTGTTTCTAATTTTAATTCAGAAGGAGTTCCATCAAACACATAAATTGGTTTAATATTGTACTCTAAAAAATTTATTGTTCGATAAAATAATCCAGATAGATGAGAAGTCACATTACCATTATAATCTTTTAAAGGTGTGCCATCTCTTTGCCTAATTATTGCTAAAAATTGATAGATCGTGTTAAATGCATCAATAGCAATGCGTTTATTTAATAGATTATCAAATGTAATAGTCCTTCTTACATCTTTCACTAATTCATTTATTTTAGTACCCATGGTTTATCTTTTTTATTTTTATCCAATATTAATCTACATTTTTTCCTATATATTTTGCACTATATTTTTTCCTTTATTAGTGGTCTTCTTTTTAGTTTAGATCCACCACACATTTCACAAATTTTATTAAAATCTTTAGGTTTGAAAATAGTTTTACAATAGGGGCAATATATCTCAAAAAATATCTTTTCTTTTATACCCTCCTTAAATAAAGGCATAAATTTTATTTTTAATTCACTACATAAATTTTCCATGGAATAATCGTTTGTGTAGAGAACAATCTCTTGGTTATATGTGTCCATCAATTCTAAAGCTAATGCTATTAAATTCACATCAGCATTAGATAACGCGTTAATATCGCCCGTTAGTTTAGATTTTGCATCTACAATATTAATGTAATTTTCATTAGCTTTTTTTATAATTAGTTTTCCTAGTTCAACTGCCACTTCTATTCTATGTATAATATTTCTATTCTTATCTTTATATCTTTTAACTTGAATCTCATCGATAATTTCTGGAGTGGTGAAAATTCTCTCCTTAAAAAAATTGAAATCGATACCTTTTAAAAAAATGTTAGTATCAAAAACTAGAATTGAACTCTTCTTCAGGGCTGTCATCTCTCGGAACTTTTATAGTTCCAATAATTTTTTTCCTTAACCGTCTAATATAATTATCGCTAATGCTTCTGGAAAGACGGATAAATTTAGTATGGGAGTTTGCCTTTCGGACTTTGATAACTGTATTTGGTTGGATATTTTTAATAGTTCTCTGGCCGTCAATTATAATTTTTGCACTCAGCCTTGGTCTTAGAAGTTGAATTTCAACTTCGCTATCAATAGGAAGCACTATTGGTTTCAATCCTGATCTCGCAAAACTATTTAATGGGGTTATTTGCATAATATCCATCGTGGGTTTTACGATAGCGCCTCCCGCACTTAGATTATACCCCGTAGAGCCTACTGAAGTTGAAATAATAATACCATCTAAATAACTTCGATTTAGAAAACAACCATCAATTTTAACTGATGTTAGTAATACTTTAGAGCTTTTTGAAGAAACTATTAATATTTCGTTCAATGCATTATTTAATCTAATTTCTTCAGAAGATTTAATTACATATGGGGTTAATTTAGAACATTTTTCAATTAAATATTCTCCTTTTAATACACGATTTATGTCATTAAAAACGGTTCTTTCATTAGTTTCGTCTAAAAAGCCGAGAGAGCCAATATTTACTCCCAAAATGGGTGGAGCGTTGCGTTGTGATAGGCCACTTGCCACTCTCAGAATAGTTCCGTCTCCACCAATGGATACGATAAATTTTGTATTTTCATTTGTCATTTCATTTAGATCTTTACCACTATGAAGTAAGATTTTAGGTGCGATTCTGGTTTCCAATTGAACAATTTCGCCTTTTTTCACTAAATAATCAAAAAGTCTCTTAGTTAATTTTATCGCTCTCTCTGAATCCATTCTACAAGCTAATGAAACTGCCTTTTTTTCCATCGAACTCAGATTTTTTATTAGGTTTTCTTTTTAATTCAAAAAAACAATATAAAAATATATTAATTGAAAAAAAGCTTTATGAATTCTAATTAATAATTACTCTATTTATTAACATTTTACCCGCTAATTTCCAATATTCTACTTGTGCCATCGACATTTTTCCAGGATCGGCTCGTAAATCCTTTATCTTTGCTTTTAAATCTTCCTCTGCTGGCCAATTAACATCCACTGATTCATAGGATTCAAGATCCATAATGTTAATTGATGTATCTTCAATAAAATTAATCTGTGCCGTGCCTTTTAATATCTCGGGAATGTCAACAACGTGACCCGATGGTATGGTGAGAGATCTCTTGTTATTATCGAATACACCAACACAAACGACTCGAACTTTGGCGTGTCCATGTTTTCCTGACTTACTTCTTTCAGAAGCTTTTATAATGCATGGTTCTTCATCAACCATAATGTATTGCCCAGTTTTAAGCTTTTGAATTTCGGTTCTTCTTATGCTCATAAATAATTTTCTCCTTTTTTTTTCAATATTAGGTTTATATGAAATATTTTTTATTTTCACATTTCTTTTTTATATAATATTATCTTTATTTAAAAAAAAATATTAGTTTTTGTTAATATTATTTATTAAAACATAAAAGTAAAAATAGATTTGTTATGGCGTTTAAGAAACTAGGGAGAGATCTAGAGAACTTAATGCGAAAATTACGAGGTTTACCAAAGATAGATAAAGATGCAATTAACATGATAGTACAATCATTGCAACGAAGTCTATTAGAGTCGGATGTACAAGTGGAGTTAGTTTTTCAGATGACTGAAAATATAAAAAAAGAGGCAAGAAATACTGATCTTCAAAGAGCAAGAAGAAAAGATTTCGTAATTAAACTTGTTCATGACGAATTGGTTAAAACTATCGGAGGGAAATCTGCTCCCATTAGAATAAAACCAGGGAAAAGTAACGTGATTTTACTTGTTGGAATTCAAGGATCAGGCAAAACTACTACTGTTGGTAAGTTGGCACGTTTTTATAAAAATAAAGGGTATAAAGTAGCTACTGTCACAACAGACACATGGCGTCCAGGGGCTTATGAACAGCTTATTCAACTAACAGAACAAATCGGGGTCAAATGCTATGGAAATCCTAATGAAAAAAATGCAATTAAACTTGCCGTAAGAGAAACTAAAAAAGCGATAAATGATGGACATAACATAATTATCGTGGATACTGCTGGGCGCCATAAGGAAGAGAAAGAATTAATGAAAGAGATGGAAAAAATTGAGAAAAGTTTAAAGCCTAACGAAGTAATCCTCGTAATTGACGGAAGTATAGGTCAACAAGCTTATTCGCAAGCAGAAGAATTCGCAAAAACCACAAATATTGGTAGTATAATCGTAACAAAATTAGATGGAACCGCTAAAGGGGGTGGTGCTCTTTCTGCTTGTGCTGCGACTAATCAATCTATAAGATTTATTGGTGTTGGGGAAAAACTGGATGATTTTGAAGAATTCAATTCAAGTACTTTTGTAGGCACTTTATTAGGTATACCAGATATAGAAGGTTTAGTAAAAAAAGTTGAGGAAGCTGAAATTGATGTAGACCCAGATATGGTTAAAAGAATGATGAAAGGTAAGTTCACCCTAGATGACCTTTACCTACAATTAAAAAGCATAAAAAAAGTAGGTAAGATGAAAAATATTTTAGCTATGGTTGGAGGAGGAAATATTCCTGACGCTTTAACTGATGACGCTGAGAAGAATTTAGAAAAATGGCGCGTGGTTTTAGATTCTATGACTTCGGAAGAAAAGTTCGATCCAAAAATTATCAAAAAAACCAGAAAAAGAAGAATTGCTCTCGGAAGCGGTACAGATTATGCTACAATAAATAGAATGCTCGATCAATATAACCAAATGAAAAAGTTCTTCAAAAAAGCCTTACAGATGCAAAAGAAAGGTAAAGGAATGCCGGGTATTCCAGGAATGGGAAAGCAAGGAGCACAATTTATGAACAAACTAGGAAAGGATTTTAAATTTTAAATATAATTAGAATTTGATAAATTTGGTTAATTTTCTAATACTTCTTGAGAAAAACCCTAAATTTTCTAAAAGCAATATAGATGTAGGAAAAACTCCCATTTATGTGTATAATTTATGTTCTATAATACGGGAATCGTTTTGTTTATCTTATTCAATCAGAAAAAATAATAACTTATACCTTTATTTTAAATCACTTCAACTTCTAATAAAGTACGAGGGCAATAAGTTGAGATTTCTAGGTTCTGATGAGAGGTCTCAAGCATTACTTTTAAAAAGAGCATTAGAAAAAAAAAATGGGAATGAAAAAGTAAAAAATCAAGAATGGGAAAAATCTACTCCTGGTATTTTTATTAAGAGAATACCAAATTCTGGTTCTATTTTAGAAA